>CAYHSN010000001.1:0-7408 GCA_964359235.1 uncultured Vicinamibacterales bacterium
CAGCGGCTGCTCACGGCCACGTATCCTTACTACCAACTCAGGGACGAGAAACGAGGTCCGGCTGGCGGGTTCGTCTACGTGCGCAAGCAGAACAAGAAGGGTGAGGAAATCGGCGGCATCGTTCCGCACGTCACGCTGAAGAGCATCGCCAACGATGAGCCGCCGGAAGAAGAAGTCTTGGTCGACCGCCCCGAGCCCGACAACCGCTACGTCCGCGTCTCGGGTCCGCTCACTGTCGAAGCCACGATCCCGACGCCGGTCGACTGGGAAGCTGACGGCATCGAGGATTCAGGCAGCGAGCAGGCTCAAGCGTACGGGTCCTTCGTCGTACGGATGATCGAAGTCCTGCGCCGCTCGCCAGTGCTGCACGTCGGCGGCGGGAAGTCGGTGAAGCTCTGGAACGTGCGCCCGCCGGCCAAGACGCTCTCGCTTTCGGCCGAGGCGATGAGCGTCAACGGCGACGAGAAACCGGTGGCCTTCGTCTTCGGTCCCGAGAACGGCGCCGTCAGCGAGAAGCTCGTCCACGAGGCGCTCAAGGAAGCGCACCTCAAAGGCTATTCGCACCTCTACGTCGTCGGCTTCGCCATCCAGCCTCACGCGCGCACGCTCGTCGAGCAGGCCGCCGCGATGGGGCTCGTTCCTGCGACGTACGTCCAGGCCACGCCCGATCTCATGATGGGCGACCTGCTCAAGAACACACGCGCGAGCCAGATCTTCAGCGTCTGCGGGCTGCCCGAGGTCAAGGTCCACACCTTGAAGCCAGAGAAGCCGGATGGCCTTCCACGCTACCAAGTGGAACTCGTCGGCCTCGACACGTTCGACCCAGCGACCATGGATGTGGACCATCGACCGGGTGACGATGTGCCGGCGTGGTTTCTGGATGCGGACTACAACGACCTCTGTTTCCACGTGTCGCAGGCGTTCTTCCCGCGCACGAGCGCGTGGGAAGGTCTTCGCAAGGCGCTCAAGGGCGATTACGACGAGAGCGTCTGGGACCACCTGGCGGGCACGAAGAGCGCGCCGTTCCAAGCGGGCGACCACAAACAGATTGCCGTCAAGGTGATCGACGACCGCGGCAACGAGCTGCTGGTCGTGCAGCCCCTGGGGAGTCCGGCCAAATGATCAAGCGGGTCGTCATTCGACGCTTCAAGCTGTTCGACGAGGTGACGTTCGACTTACCCGGTCACGTCGTGGTCGCGGGCCCGAACAACACGGGGAAGACGACTCTCCTGCAGGCGATAGCCGCGTGGGCGCTCGCGTTGAACCGATGGAAAGAGTTGAACAGCTACCAGCGGCACGGTGGGGCGTACGAGAAGGCGCCGATGGCTCGCCAGGCCTTCTCAGCCGTGCCCTTGCGTCGGTTCGACTTGTTGTGGCGGGACCGCGCCTACAAGAGTCAGCCGATCGAGATTGAGATCGAAACCGCCGAGTGGGCACTTCAGATGGAGTTCCTGCCCGACAGCACGGAGCAGATCTACGTGCGACCATCGCACGCGCACGACCCTGGGCTCGTGCGAAAGGTCAGCCTGCCGACTGTCTTTGTACCGCCGATGACCGGCTTGAGCACAGACGAGCCCGTCTACCAGCGCCCGAAGGTGGACCAGTTGCTGGGACAAGCGAAGCCCGGCGATGTTCTCCGGAACCTGCTCGTTGAGGCGCACGGAAAAGGCGAGGCGTGGCAGTCGCTGGCCGACTCGATCGCTCGGCTGTTCCGCTTTGAGATTCTTCCTCCGGATCAGACCGGGCCGAACATCATTGCTGAGTACAAGACTCGATCTGATGGACCGCGGTTCGACATTGCCAGTGCCGGAAGCGGGTTTCAGCAGGTCCTGATGCTGCTCACGTTCCTCCACGCGCGGCCAGCTTCCGTCCTGCTCATCGACGAACCCGACGCGCACCTTCACGTGATTCTGCAGGACGCGATCTACGGCGAACTACGAGGGGTCGCGGCGCGCCAGCGTTCGCAGCTCATCATGGCCACGCACTCGGAAGTCATCGTGAACACCGTTGACCCGAGCGAACTGTGCGTGCTGATCGGCCGGCCGCGGATGCTGGCCGACACACAGGAACGGCGAAGCCTGATGAGAGCGCTCGGCGTTCTCTCGAACGAAGACATCATGCTCGCGCTCGACGCGCCGGGAGTCCTCTATCTCGAGGACTACACCGACCTTCAGATCCTGCGCGCCTGGGCCGGAACGCTCAATCACCCGGCGCATGCGCTGCTCACGACTCGGCTGTTTTGGAAAAAGACGGTGAGTCAGCCGCGCGAGGGCGCGGAGGGTATCCAGGCCCGGCAGCACTACGAGGCTTTGACACTGGTCCAACCGGATCTGCCGGGCCTGGTGCTGGTCGACGGCGACGCGAGAAGCGAGATGGAAGCGACACCGATCACGGGTCAGGGCTTGCAGCGCATCCGGTGGCGGCGCTACGAGATAGAGAGTTACCTTCTCCACCCGGCCGCTCTTGCCAGGTTCGTCGAACGGACCGTCGGTTTGCAGGCGGCGCCTGCCCACGTGAGCGACCTGTACAAGCACTTCGCGGATAAGTATCCTCCGCCGTTCGTGAAACAGCCTTTGGACGATTACCCGTTTCTGATTGGGACCAAGGCCCGTACGGAGCTGCTTCCGCCGGCGCTGTCGGCGGCTGGTCTGCCGGGATTCGACTACACGCGGTTCCACGAAATCGCGGAAGGGATGACGCCCGGAGAAATCCACCCCGAGATCGAGGAGAAGCTCGACGCAATCGTGGCGGCGTTCCGGCAATGACCGACTTCGAAGTCCCCGAGCCGATTGTGTGCTCGCCCTATCAAGAGCCAGACAGGCACTGGCATCTCGAAGAGGGCCAGCCGCCCGAGCTCCGTTCGGACCGGCGGCGGGCCATGTACTTCTACCGTCGCCCCGATGAGGCAGCCGGCGACAATCACGACGCCTCGAGGGGAATCGCGATTGAGCTCAAGTTGGTCAACCTGATCCGTGACCGCGTTCGCGAGTGGCGGCGTCTTTCGTATCCGTCCGACAGCCGCATCACGAACGAGCTCCTCGCTTACTGGCGGCGCGAGGGGCGTAAGCACCGGCTCTTCTTCGCCCAGCTCGAGGCGGCCGAGACCATCATCTTTCTCAACGAAGCGCGGCAGGACCTCCTGCAGGGCATCGACATCGTGTTCGACGAGCCCAGCGACAAGCAGAAGGAAGAAGGACTTCGAGCGTTCCGGCGGTATGCCTGCAAGATGGCGACGGGGTCGGGCAAGACGACCGTCATGGCAATGCTCGCGGCCTGGAGCATCCTGAACAAGATCAATAGGCCGCACGACGGTCGCTACTCGGACACCGTCCTCGTCGTGTGCCCGAACGTCACGATTCGCAACCGGCTGGCCGAACTCGAGCCCCGGCACGGGGAGGCGAGCCTGTACCGCACCCGCGATCTGGTTCCGCCGGACCTCATGGCCGATCTCGCCAAGGGGCGCGTCATCGTGACGAACTGGCACGTCTTCGAGCCGCAGACGCTTCTGGTGGGCGGGGTCAGCGCGCGCGTGATGAAGGCGGGCGTGCGGAAGCGCGTGCGCGAATACATCACGATCGGTCCAAAGACGACGACCGCGCGGGGCAAGCGGTACTTGACCCAGGAGGAATTCGAGCGGCAGCGCGCGGCGGGGTTGCTGGAGGTGCTCGACGAGCAGTGTGACGCGCAGGGCCACCTGAAGCGCGTGTTGATCGAAGCCGAGCGGTACGTCGAGAGCGACACGGCGCTCGTCACCCGCGTCCTCGGGCGCGAAGTCGGCGGCAAGCAGAACATCCTCGTGTTCAACGACGAGGCGCACCACGCGTATCGCATTCGGAAGCCCGAGCCCGATCCCGATGAGAGTGACCTGCTCGGCGAAGCCGAGGACATCGAGGAGTTCTACAAGGAAGCCACGGTCTGGATCGACGGTCTCGATCGCATTCACAAGCTGCGCGGCCTCAACTTCTGCGTTGATCTCTCGGCAACGCCTTACTACCTGGGCCGCGTGGGGCAGGACACGAACCGACCGTTCCCGTGGGTCGTGAGCGATTTCGGCTTGACGGACGCCATCGAATCCGGTCTCGTGAAGATCCCGCAGCTCGCCGTGCGCGACACGACGGGTCGCGATATTCCTGGCTACTTCAACATCTGGCGATGGATTCTGCCGCAGCTCACGCCGGCCGAGCGGGGCGGAAAGAAAGGCTCACCCAAGCCGGAAGCGATTCTCAAGTGGGCGAGCACACCCATCGCCATGCTCGCGGGGCTCTGGGAGGACCTTCGCGCGGAGTGGGAAGCCCACAAGGACGATCCGCGCGCGCCGGCGTTCATCATCGTGTGCAAGAACACGGCGATCGCCAGGGTGGTGTACGAGTGGCTCGCCGAGAACAAGCCCCCGATGGGGATCCCGCCCGCCAACATCGCCGGCTTCCTCAACGCGGAGGATCGCGTCAACACCATCCGCGTGGATTCGAAGGTGGTGCACGAAACCGACACGGGGCAGGCCAAGAGCGACGAGTCGCAGTGGATGCGCGTGACGCTCGACACGGTGGGGAAGACCGACTGGCCGCGCGACCGGCAGGGGAGGCCGATCTATCCCGAAGGCTTCGAGGAGCTGGCGAAGAAGCTCGAACAGCCCCTGCACCCGCCGGGCCGTGACGTTCGCTGCATCGTCAGCGTCGGGATGCTCACCGAAGGATGGGACTGCAGCACCGTGACGCACATCGTGGGGCTGCGGCCGTTCATGTCGCAGCTTCTGTGCGAGCAAGTCGTGGGGCGCGGGCTGCGGCGCCGCGACTACGAGGTCCGGTTGGTCGACGGCAAGGAGCTGATGACCGAGGAGGTCGCCAAGGTGTTCGGCGTGCCCTTCGAGGTGGTTCCTTTCAAGGCGGATCCGGTCGCGGCCCCGCGGCGACCTCAGGAGCGGCATCACGTCTGCGCGTTGCCTGCGCGCGCCCGCCTCGAGATCAAGTTCCCGCGCGTCGAGGGCTATCGGCAGGCCATTCGGAACCGCGTGTCGGTTGACTGGGCGAGCGTGCCTCCGTTCTGGCTTGACCCCGGTAACATCCCACCCGAAGTGCAGGTGAAGGCGGCGCTCCCGACAAACACCGGGCGGCCGTCACTACTGGGCCCCGGCCGGCTGGAGAGCGTCGATCTCAACCCGTATCGATCGGGGCGGCGGATCCAGGAGCTCGTGTTCGAGCTGGCGCGCGACCTGACGCGCGACTACGCCGCGAGCGCGAGCTGCGAGGCGCCGGCCCATGTGCTCTTCCCGCAGCTCGCGCGGATCGCTCAGCGCTTCGTGAACGAAAAGGTCATTCCGGTGAAGCCAGCCGATCGGATCGATGTGTTCCTGGCTCCGTACTACGGATGGGTGGTCGAACGCCTCGTCGCCGCGATTCGCCCGGACACGGAGCACGGAGAGGTGCCCGAGATTCCGCGCTACGAGACACACCGCGGGCCGGCTTCGACGGCAGACGTCGATTACTGGACCTCGAAGGACGTACGTGAGGTGGTCAGGAGCCACGTCAACTTCGTCGTGGCGGACACAAAGGTTTGGGAACAGTCCGCCGCCTACATCCTCGACACGCACGAAGCTGTTGACGCGTTCGTCAAGAACGCGGGGCTCGGCTTCGCGGTTCCCTACCTGCACAACGGGCAGCCCCACGACTACCTGCCCGACTTCATCGTCCGGTTCAAGACCGATCGGGCCGTGCATCTCATCCTCGAGACCAAGGGGTACGACGACCTCGCCGAGGTAAAGCAGGCGGCCGCCGAGCGCTGGGTCGCGGCGGTGAATGCGGACGGGCAGCACGGCCGCTGGGCGTATGCGATGGTGCGGAAGGTGAGCGACGTGCGGGACGTACTGGATCGGGCGACGGCGTCGGCCTAACACTCAATGGTGAGCGCTGCGACGTCTCAGGTGTGCCCGACCATCGAAGCCGTCGAAACCGAGGACGCGGTCAGACGCGCGGACTTGATGGACCGGATTCTCGCTTAGAAGCCAAGTGGAGCGGCACCATGAGCTGATTCTGGAACTGGCTCCTCGTATTGGTGCGCATGAACGGTCCATTGGCGATGGCCCAGTCGATCTGCTTGGGATTGCTGGACGTCGCGCTGCTCGGGGTGATCGTCCACGAGCTTGTGGCACTCGGCGCAGAGGAGCATCAGGTTTGCCGGGGCGTGCTTCTCGTCGCCCGCTGTTCGCCCGCCCCTCGGCCCTCGGTCGCTGAACGCCCAGATGTGGGCCATCTGCGCGAAGATCCCGTCCGCCTTTGTCAGGTGGTGCTCGAGCAGATAGCGGTTGCACCCGTCGAACTCACATCGACCCCCAGCGCGCACGAACAGAAAGAGCCGCGTTCTGGCCGGCACCGCTCGGCCGTTCGGCGCCGGGCGCAGAGGTCGAGCCGGGCGACGTGGATCAGACCTGCCTGCCGGCAGGCAGATTGATGAGCACGCTGGCGTCCGCGACGACGATCCGTCGCGGAGGAGCTGTCACGAGCCTTGTCTCGCCGCCGGCGGATGGCCGCCGAGTCCGCCGTCCTCGATGAGCTGATCGATCTCGTCTCTCGAAAGGCCGAGCCTCGCGCCCAGCTCCGTGAGCTTGCCGCGCGAGATCGCCTCGCGGCGATAGGCTTCGAGCGCCAGCACGAGGTACCGCTCGCGGAACCAGTTGCGGACCTCCGCGTGGTCGGGTTCCGACAGTCCCATCCGCTCGGCAAGCAGCTTGCCCTTTCCTGCCTCATCGAGACCCTTGAGGCGATCGAACTCCGCGTCGGTGAGGAGCCGGAGGTTGCGCAGGCGATAGAGCGCGGCGAGGCGACTGACACCGAAATGATGTGCGAGGGCTGCGTCTCCGAGGCCAAGCCGCCGGCGTTCGCCGGTTGCGAGGCGCTCCCCTTGCTGAATGGCTTCCCAGCGCGTGGCAGGTGCTGGCAATGCGTAGGCGGCGGTCACGGAGGCGCCCCGCTCGACGCCCAGGAGTCGTTCGAGGTTGGTGATCTCCCGGCCCAGGGCCACGCAATCTCGCAGCGCGTCCGCCACGGCGGGTTGCTCCACAACATCGGGCTCGGCGCGGAAGAGCGCGGCGAGCGTGTCCAACTCTTCGAACGACTCCGCGACGAACTCGCGGATGTCGCGGCCGAAGAGGTGGGCGAGCCTGTCCAGCTCGAGGCTCGACACCGAACGCTTGCCGGCCTCGATCTGCGCGACCGTCGGACGCACGACTCCGAGACGTTCAGCGACCTGCTCCTGGGTCATCCGACACGCCTCGCGCGCGGCGCGGATCCGGCGGCCGAGTTCCTCTTGCATCACGGACATTCGCGGCCTGGGACATGTGTTTGTTCGGAAGCCCGGCGCCGCTCTCACCGGACTGTGACGAGTTCTGCGAGCCTGACCTGAACCGACTTCAGAG
>CAYHSN010000001.1:7508-24140 GCA_964359235.1 uncultured Vicinamibacterales bacterium
CGCTCTCACCGGACTGTGACGAGTTCTGCGAGCCTGACCTGAACCGACTTCAGAGAGGCGCTTGAACGGTCGGAGGATGGCGACCGACGTGACGATTCGATAGGGTTCTATCCGAAGTCTCACGGTGCTCGCGGTCACGACCGCGTCGGCCATCTGCTAGTAGAGTGCCGCACCGAGGCCGAGAAACAGTTCGAGCCCTTGATCGATGCCGGCGAGTTCGCTCGACGACACCGTCCGAAGATGCGGCGGATGCGGCGCTTGTCGATCGATCGGAGATGATCGACGAGGGCGTAGAATGTCTTGGTGAGGCCGCTCGTCCCCGGCGACAGCGCAGGATAGAGCGCACCCACACCCGCCGTCCCGGTGACTGGCACCACCGCGATGAGGGGGAAGCGCTGATCCGCATTGACGGTGGGATCGCTCACCGCGATGCAAGGCCGTACGCCTCGTTGCTCGTGGCCGACCGTCGGATCGAGCTCGACGAGCACGACGGTGCCTCGATCGAGCTTCACGCTGATTCCTTCACCCAACCCTGTCCTTCGACCCAGCGAACGGCAGTCCCTCCTGCCACATCGACGAGTCCCTCGTCGTCGGGCAGGTCGGCGGTCCAGTCTCCCAAGCCGGTATCGGCTAGGCCAGCGGTCTCGGGATGCGGGCTGCGGACCGAACTGAGGAGAGCTTCACGGCGACGTCGAGCCAACTCGTGCTCGACGGCTTCGGCGATGAAGCGGCTGCGGTTCCGTTCCAGCCGGTCAATCCCCTCCACCAACTCGGCGGACAGGGTGACGGTGACGCGTTCAGTCGTGCTCATGACCAAAGTATGACTTAAAATATGATCATACTCAACGTTGCCGCATAACTCGGCCAGATGCGAGATCTGTCCGAAATATGTGTATTATTGTGGACAAGTGAAGGCAGTTCGAGGTCCCGTACTCGATCTCAAAAAGGACATTGTCGCCCGGCTAGGCGGTGTCGCGGGTCGATCGGGGTCTCTACTATGTTCCGCGCCACAACTCCCTGACAAAGAAACCAACAGTACCCGACTACGCGGCGGTCATCGACGCCGTGGCTCGGCGCGATCAGGCTCGCGTGGTAGTCGACGGCCTCACGGCCGCGAACGATCTGGGCCTGACGACGGCGGTGCCCGCGCGGATCGTCGTGCTCACCGATGCGCGAGTGCGCCCGATCACACTGGGGCGTCAGCAGATTCGTTTCCAGGCCGCTGCTCCGAGCCGTCTCTACTGGGCTGGTCGTCTCGCGATCCGCATCGTCCAGGCCCTGCACTGGCTGCAAGACATGCTCGGCTCTGATCGCCCGCGGGTCGTCGCCCAGCTCCAACGTGTCCTGGAAGATCGTGCCCATGGAGACACGCTGCGCGCCGACTTGCGGCAGGGGCTCCCGACGCTGCCAACGTGGATGCAATCGGTGGTTCGTGAGGTTCTCGACGCGAAGGTCCAAACGGCGCGCCGGAGTCGGGCGCGTCGGGGCGGAGATCAAACAAACGCCGGCTGAACGACCTGGCGCCCTGACGTAGGCGTCACATCCAGCCTTTTTCGCGGAAGCTCACATACCGCGCGTCGCCGGTGACGATGTGGTCCAGCACATCAACGCCGATCAACTTCCCAGCCTCAGCCAGTCGCCGCGTGAGCGCCAGACGATAGGCCGGATTAGGGGCCTCTCGTGGGCAACAGAACGGCGTTCTCAGACGCGGCCCGCGGCCCCCGGTGCCCCTGACACAGCCCCTGACACAGGGCACATGACCACCCGGACACACCACAGAACCACCCTGGACACAGCGGCTTCGGCAAAAGCGTACAGATTCAGCGGTGTCGAGGCAGATTCGGTGGCACGTGGCGGCTCATAGTCCGATTTCGACACCCTTGGCCGTTAGAGCGTCGACGACCGCCCCAATGGGGTTCGCAATGGCCCGTCCAGTATCACCACCGAAGTGAAGGCCGATGATGCGCGAGTCGTCTTCGGATATCCACACGGCGCCCGAGTCGCCTGATGCGGTGTTCAGCTCGGCGATCGACTCGCCGGGACGAGGCTGGATTTCGATTTGATCGACGAATTGCCGCAACGTTCCATCGACCAACACGCTAGCTGACCACGGACTCCGGTCTCACCACCGATCCGGCCCTCTCGCCGGACGGGAAGCTGGTGGCCTACGCCTCCGACCGCGGGGCGCCCTCCGGGTCGGAGGGCAACCTCGATATTTGGGTACAGCAGATAGGCGGAGGGGAACCGATCCGGCTGACTCGCGATCCGGCGAATGAGCGCGAGCCCGCCTTTTCCCCGGACGACACCAGGATCGCCTTTCGCTCCGAGCGGGAAGGGGGCGGCATCTACGTCATCCCGGCACTGGGCGGATCGGCCAGAAGGATCGCACCGGACGGCCGCCGGCCACAGTTCTCACCCGATGGGAACTGGATCGCGTCGCCCAGGCCGAGGGTATCAGCGCCGACGGGTAGACAGTTCAGCCACCCGGTACTCGAAGCGCGGGCGGGACAGTCCGGCCGCCGGTTGCCGCCTCTACGTAGCAATGAGCCGGGCGACGCGGTCCTTGACGTTCGTCGTTTCGCGTGAGAGCCAGAGCCCGCTTATCAGGGTGCCGGGAGCCGTCAGTTGACGCGCCTCATCGCCGGCAGAGTCGTGCCCGCCATTCGGAGCATGTGTGGAATGGACGTGGAGGCGTGCGGCCCCAACCGAGATGACGACGAGGGAGGAGGCGGAGCGCAAGCGGACAGCGCCGTGATGGCCCTGGTCAGTAGCCACCGAAGTACACGTCGTTATTCTGAGGGTCCAATCCGAGGCGCACCTTCTCCAGCAAACCGGAGTACCCGATGAAGTTGCGGCTTCCCGGCCACTCTCCGTCCGGAATAAACACGGTTGCGTCGACATCCAGGGCGGTGCCTTCGTCAGCAAGCATCGTCACTGTCGTACGAACGAGTTTTCCTGGCGTGCTTCCGTCCTTGTGCCTGAGGGTGATGACGTGCCCGTCGGCGTCGAGGAGCCCGATTTCTTCTGCAATCTCTCGTGCCAACACCGACCATTCGGCGCCGGTGTCGAGCAGCGCCAGGAATGGTTCGTCCATCCCCGACACGGCGACTCTCACGTAGACTCGTGCCGAACGACCCGGAGAGATGGGGAGCGAATCGTGAAAGGTTGCGCGTCCGACGCAGAATTCGGCGTCCCCGAGGTACAGCAGCGGCATCAGTGTTACTCGATGTAGTGCAACAAGGGCGGGGTCGCCAACGCAAGGTGGCTTATCGCCATCCGTAATTCCTTCAACGTATCAGCACTTGCAATCAGGGAATCGCCGTGAATGGCCACCCACTTGCCCACGTGCTCCTTCCCGTGCAGCGCCAGCCATGCGTACTCCGCCGTTCTATTGGAGTCCTTCCGCGGTGAACGTGAGGTGCGCGGCGGCCGGAGCAGTCTCGCAATCCGCTGGCGCTCTGGCCCGTTCGGCAGGAGGCCCAGTAGTTGGCGTGCTGCTCGAAGCTGCTGACGCTCCACCATGACCCAGACCAATGAAACGATGGGTACATTCCAACTGGTTCCCTGCTCAGGCTGAGGCTGCTTCTGGACAGCGCCTTCACGAGCCAGCCCGGTGAACTGATGAACCTGCGACATGACAGCCACATCCTCAGGCGTGTGGCGTGACGCCGTCACCGGCTCTGGACGTTCCGCGAGCGCGCTCGTCGACAGGCCGGCGATGCCAGGCACAATCACCTTGAACATGGGGACAACTTCGACGTCTAGAGCGGGCTGATCGAACGAACCCTTAAGGGCAGCGCCGTACTCGTGAGGTTCGAAAGCAGAGAGATCTTGCGCAAATGTGCTCGCGACACCTGGGAAGTCGCCCAACACACCGGAAAAGCGATCGAGGACTCTCGCTCCCGCGGCCTGACCGGAGGCCCGAAACGCAAGAGCAGTCATGACGTCGCGTTGCGTCACGCCGCCTTGAGAACCGAGCTGCCCACCGATCTGTTCAAACTGTTCACACGTGGCCATTACTGCTGCTCAATCTCGAGTCCGATGCCATGCAGGCCCAACCTGAGTTGCTGTTCAACTGCCTGCCTGAGATTCCGGAGCGGAAGTTCGCTCCCGAAAATGGAATTGAGTTTCACGAACACCCTGTCCGGCATGGCAGCGGAGAGATCCAGCGTCACGCTCGCGATCACGCGCGGTGGTTGCTCGCCGAAATAGAAGACGACACCCGACCCGATCGACGCCCCCATGTCGCGAGGGACATTGTTCACGAATCGAGATAAATACTCCCTCGATTCAATCCCGACCGGCTGCCCGTGAAAGCTGACAGTGACGTTGTATCCAGCGTACCGGAGCTCGTTGTGTGCCGCCCGCAGTACCTCATCGAGCGTCAACAGGACCCGTTCGACGTCGTCGACATTCACCGCAGCGAGGCTCGAGCAATGCAGTTCGGCGCTCTCAAGGCGAATACGCACGAGTGCTCCGAACTGCAGAACCCAGAAATTGACGTTGAAGCCGCCGAGGCTCCCGTCTCCTGCATCGGTGCGAATGGCTTGTGCGCCGATTCCGAACTGGCGCATGTGGTCCAGCAACGGCACGTACAGCAGCGCCATGTTCGTTGCGAGCGGTAGAAAAGGCTCAACGAAATTGAACTGGATGTTCAGGTCGGCCTTCTCGACTCGGAATGGCGTGAGGATTGCCGCTTCGCCGTCCGGGTTGTCCATTAGCTACATTCTATTCGGCTGGCGGCACATGTGTCGAGCGACAGGGAAATCGTCTGTTGCACAGATTTTCACGTCTCAGCTCAAGCCGCCCGCTCGTACAGCACGGCGTCGTCGATCTCGGCCAGACTGAGATCGTAGTCGGCGGCAAGGTCCGCGACCGCTTCTCCCGCATCGATGCGGGCCACAATGGCGGCCGTCGAGATGCCGCGGCTGATGACCACGAGCCGGCCGAAGGAAATCCTCGGATCGATCGCGATCGGCATTCCAAAGCTGGCGGCCTCGCCGACGACGAACGGATGCAACCGAACGGGAAACCGCTCATCGTCCCACGTGACTCGCTTGAGGTGGGCGTGCAGGACCTGGCGCATCGCGAGCTGGCCGGACGCGGAGAGGTTGATCAACTCGCCGTAGAGATCCAGGAATACCTGGCCAGCGTCGGAACACAGCTCCGGTCGCAGCAGAAGGCGCTCGATGCCGAGCTTTTGCTCGGCAAACTCCATGGCCTGTCGCAGCGCCTTCACCGAGACACCATGATCCGTACGAAGGGCTCGCAGAACGTGTGCCTCGATCAGGTTCGAGAACGAGAGGAGCGGCGGCTGTCCGGACCCCGGACGGATGAGCGGCCGAAAATGGCCCTCACCCTGGGTCGTGGGATAGGGCCGGCCGAGCGTCCACGCCCGCAACGTCGCGGCGGACAGCCTGAGGTACCCGGCGGCCTCGGTCAGCGGGTACGCGGGTTGATTACGGGGATCGTTGATTACACCACGGTTGACAGATTCCACCATGCCCGCCACACTGACAGACATGGCTCTCAACATCAAGAACCCCAAGGTCGAGCGCCTCGCCGCGGAAGTCGCCGAGCTGGCCCGGGAGAGCAAGACCGAGGCGATCGGACGCGCGCTCGAGGAGCGAAAGGCGCGCCTCGCCAGCCACGTCGTCCGCAAGGATCGCCGGGCCGAGTTCCTCGCCTTCCTTCGGCGTGAGGTGTGGCCAGCCGTGCCACGCAAGCACCGCGGACGCCGCCTCTCGAAGAAAGAGGAAGAGGCCATCCTCGGCTACGGCCCGGAGGGCGTGTGATTCTGGACACGTCAGCGATCGTCGCCATCGCGACCGAAGAGCCCGGCTGCCTCGAGCTGATCGACACACTCAACGAGGCACCGACCCTTGGGATCGGCGCGCCGACCCTTGCCGAAACAGCCCTGGTCCTCCGATCCCGGCTTGCCAGCGAGCCGCGCGCGTTCCTGGAACGCTTTCTGAGCGACTGGACCGTGACCGTCGTGCCGTTTGGCGAGGACCACTGGAAGGCTGCCGCAGACGCGCACACGCGGTACGGTCGAGGGCGGCACAAGGCCGCCCTGAATTTCGGAGACTGCCTGTCGTACGCGACCGCGAAGCTCGCCGACATGCCGCTCCTGTGCACGGGATCCGACTTCGCCAGGACGGATCTCGAGCTCGCCTAGGATCCGCTCCCGCCCATGGCCCTGAACCCCATCGTCTTCACCGAGAAGGTCGTCCGCAGCTTCCTGCGATACCAGCTTACGGCGTATCCGTTCGCCGACGAGCGGCTGCACGCGTAGATGCGACGGCTGCTGTCGCTCGACCAGACGCGGCACCCGCCGCTGATGAAGGGACCCTACGTCAGCCTGTCGCGGCCGTTCCGCCAGGGCGCGGCGGTTGACGCGCTCGTGCGCGAAGGGCTGTTTCACCCGCACATGCGCCAGCGGATTCCAGCCGAGATCACCCACGTCTACGGCCACCGCGACGTGAACCTGTTCGCCGATGCGCGGCTCGACTTCCTGATGTTCGACGAGGCCCACACGTTCATGGGCGCGCAGGGCGCCGAGACGGCCTGCCTGATTCGGACGATAGGCCGGATTAGGGGCCTCTCGTGGGCAACAGAACGGCGTTCTCAGACGCGGCCCGCGGCCCCCGGTGCCCCTGACACAGCCCCTGACACAGTTCGGGCTCGAGGAGGCGCGGCCCGCCCGCCTGGCGCCAGCGCAGATGAACGAGACACAAAGGTGCTGAGCTGGCACGCCGGCGAGCAGAACGCGATCCGCGGCCTGGCGAAATTGGCGAACGAACGGCATCCAGTGACCGAGCTGGTCCGCGTGATCGAAACGCCGAAACGTCTGACGATCGACACGCCGGCGCCGCGCAATGATGACGCCCTGTACGAGAAACGACGACGCCTCACCGCGCAATCAACGCGACGATTGACCACCAGCGCCGCCTCGTGTACGCTCGCCGGCATGGTCGCGGCAGCGATGAACTTTCGGATGACTTCTGGTGCTCTCCAAAGCCCCATAATTGTGTCGAGTTGACAAGTGGGCATCTATTCCGAATACCTGGACCGACAGTTCGACTTTCAGGCCCTCTCGCAGGAGCGAAAGAAGCAACTGAGCCGGATCTCGCAGCTCCGGGGCGGTCGTGATCTGATGGTCTTCGCAGCCGATCTCAAGAAGGGCCACACGGCGGTCACGATCAACTACACCGATCTGCTCCCCGTCAACGATCAGCTCTCCAATCTCAACGGAAAAGCGCTGGACCTGATTCTCGAGACCCCGGGCGGCTCGGGCGAGGTCGCTGAAGATATCGTGCGGTTGATTCGGGGCCGCTACGAGTCCTTGGGCATCATCGTGCCGGGGATCGCCAAGAGCGCCGGCACGATCATGGTGATGGCCGGAGATGAGATCTTGTTAGAACCGGTCTCTGCTCTGGGTCCGATTGACGCGCAGATTCAATGGCAAGGGAAGGTGTTTTCAGCGCATGCGTTATTGGAAGGCATGGAAAAAATAAAATTAAAAAGGAGGTTGCTGAGACTGGAGCGTTGAACCGCGCCTTCATTCCAATCCTTCAGAATATCTCGCCGGGGGAACTTCAGCACGCACAGAACTCCCTGGACTTTGCCCGTGAGTTGGTCACGGATTGGTTAGCCCGCTATAAGTTCAAGGACTGGCCCGTCCACTCTTCGACGGGGGCTCCAGTTACCGAGGAAGAAAAGCGTGCTCGCGCGAAGGAAATCGCCGACGCGCTGTGCGACCACGGGCGATGGAAGACGCACGGCCGATCCATCAAGCTGGACGACCTGCGGGCGATGGGCCTCAAGGTGACGGACTACTCGACACAAGCCGACCTGTGCGACGCCGTCCGCCGTTATTACACGCTCCTACAGATGACGTTCGATACGAACATCTACAAGATTTTCGAGACACCCAATTCTCAGATCATCCGGTTCGAAATCATGGCGGGGGTCCCTGTCCCTGGGCCGGGTCGGCCAGCCCCCGCGGCGCCGCAACCGGATTCGGCGATGCTGGACCTGGAATGCAGTAAGTGTAAGACCACACTGAAGATACAGGCGAAGCTGAAAGAGAACGTTCCTGTCCAGCCTGACAGGATGCCCTTTCCGGCCGATAATAAGGTAAGATGTCCGACCTGCGGCACGGAGCATGACCTCATGGCCATGAGGCACCAAATTGAGGCGCAGACCAAACGGCGCATCATCGCATAAGGTCCCGATGAATCACGAGGAACGATTCAAGATCGTGTTCGAGAAGCTCGAAGAGGCGAAGGCTCAGGAAGGCATGGTGGAAGAGCCCGGCGGCAGCGTCTCTCCAGACGAGCTTGACGAAATTGACGAACTGCGCCGCTTTTCGGCCGAACTGATACAGCCAGAACCAGCTTTGTTTACTACGACTTAGCTTGTGCCGTCGTGGAACGTCATGGCTTCGCGTCCCGCGGGAGCGCCGCGGCCAACTTCCAGCCACAGCCTTTTTCACCAAATTCACGACAAGCCCGATCGGGCCACTTGCAACCGCCGAGCGGCTCGCGTCACCGGGGAAAGCTTTTCTATCGCCCACGGGCGCGCAGGGCGCCGAGACGGCCTGCCTTATTCGCCGCCTCCGCGCCTTCTGCGGGCGCGGCGCGCAGGAGACGGCCTGCGTCGCGACCTCCGCGACCATCGTCGATCACGAGAAACCCGGCGCCGCGCGCGACTTCGCTTCGAGGTTCTTTGGCGTCGGCCGCGACGATGTCGTGACCGTCGGCGAGGCCTATCAGCGGGAGGTGTGGGAGGGAGAGCGTGTCGTGCCTGGCGCGCCGGCGAGTGGGGGCCTGTCCTGAACTACTGCACGGGTGATGCGCAGCAGACCTTGGCGCTCGCACGAACCTGCCAGGATCGACAGGACTTGACCTGGCGAAGTCAGAGCGGACGATTGCCGATACTGGATCTGCCGCACGGCTGGCTGACTGTCCACCAGTGCATAGCGTTGCCGGTCGCAGCAGAGGCATGAACAGGGAGCCTTCGAACTTCTGTAACGCCTCCAGAAGTTCCGCACTGTTGGCCGCGAAAGTTCGAAAACTTGAGGTGAGCGCGGTCAGTTCACGGTGAAGCTGAAATCCTGCGCTCGACAGCAAACGATTATTCAGCGTGGCCAGGCGGGCTCTGTCGAGATCGTTCATCGCAAGTCTGTGGCGGGCATCCGCACTGACCTGGCTGCCTACCCAGGGCTCACATCATCGCGACTGTCCGCAACCACCGCGCAACCGATGTCAACGCGACCTCGCGGCGGCATGACTGTAAGTCGTTGATTCTAAGTGGAGCCGGCGATCGGACTCGAACCGATGACCTGCTGATTACGAATCAGCTGCTCTACCAACTGAGCTACGCCGGCGTTCTTCTGGCGGGCAGTCTGTTCGCCTGATGCGCGCGAGGCGAACACCAAATCTTAACACAGGCAGGCCTGAAGGCCTTCGCTACGGCTGCAGGTCCGTCTGAAGCGATCCGGCTGCCCTCGACTGGGCTCGGGCCAGGGAAGCCGGACACGACAGGAGAAGACCGCAGCGACATCCGGCGCGATGACGACTGGGACGAGCGCGGCTCGAGCAAGTCGGCAATCGCCAATCGACAATTCTTCACGCGGCGCTCTTCGTCGCGAACAACTTCTCCGTCTCACCCGTCAGCAGCACCCACAACCCGTACACGCCCACGACCGTGCCGAGCGGGAAGTGGATGATGAGCAGGATCGACAGGATGATCCCAAGGATGCGCGCCCACGGGCGGAACTTGAGCAGCCCGATCCCGACGATGATCCCGGGCACGGACAGGATGAGGATGAACGTGACCGCCATCGTGCCGACCAGGCTGATGAGGGGCACGGCGAGCTCCGCGCCCTCCTCGCCCGAGGCGCCGACAAACCCCGCCACGCCGCCAAAGACCAGCATGATGAACAGGGCGAGCAGCACGCCGAGCGCACCCAGCAGGATCTGCAGGATGCCGAGCGCTTTCACGTGCGTTTCCATCGGGACCTCCTCTGATCTGCGGAACTGGCGCGCCGCACCACTGCAACCCGCGGCTGCGCCGAGCTCGCGCGGTGCCGGGGCCGCGTGTCACTCCTCGCTTGCGTCTTCCGGCTTGTCCGGTTCCGCCTTATCCTCTTCGGGTTTGTCCACGTCGGGTTTGTCCGCGTCTTCGGGCCGGCTCGTCGCGAAATTGTCGAAATCGCCGGCGTCCTCGCCGGCGTCCTCGCCGACATCATCGACGTCGAACACGCGTCCCGTGTAGCGCACGGGAATTGGACCGCGCGGCTCCTCGCGCTCCTTCCGGGCCGCTCCGGCGGCCCGTGTGCGCCGTGCCGGTGGGCCGAAGCCGCGCCCTTCGGGCGCCGTGCCGGACCCCGGGGCGTCACCGCCGCGCGATCCCGGTCGCGGACCACCCATCGGGGGACGACTCCCCATCGGCGGACGGCCGCCAGGCGGCATCGGGCCGCGGTCTTCGCGCGCGCGCGCCTCGTTGACCGCGATGTTCCGGCCCATGAACGGCTGGGCGTTCAAGCGCTGGATGGCTTCCTGCGCGTGCGCGGGGTTGTCGAACTCGACGAACGCGAAACCGCGCGGCCGTCCGGTCTCACGATCGACCGGGATGGCGACGCGCATCGGGGGCGCCACCGCTGAGAAGTGCGTGCGCACGTCCTCTTCAGTGGCCTGGTAGGGTAAGTTACCGACGAACAGTCGAACTGACACGACCTCCTCACTACCGGACGGCTAACCCGCCCGACCGCTGTTTACACGGCGTCAGCACTGAATCACTCAAGGGTGGGGTTGGCGGGATGAGTGGGTTTTTGGCTCGGATCCGATCGGGCCCCGACGCGGGCGCATCTGGCGGCTACACTTCCACCAGCCGGAAGTTTAGCAAAAGGGAGATCCCGAAGGCAAGCGCCCTCGAACTTTGACTTGAATTGAACCTTGAACTTTGAAGGTTGAACCCTCTACCATGGGGGGTTCGAGTTTCCCCTACACTCCTGTCCTTCCTATGATCGAGCGGCAGCCGGGCGCGGCGGGTCGGATCGTCATTCGCGGAGCCCGGACCCACAATCTGAAGAACATCGACCTCGAGCTGCCGACCCGCCAGCTCATCGTGGTGACGGGTGTGAGCGGATCGGGCAAGTCGTCGCTCGCCTTCGACACGCTCTACGCCGAGGGACAGCGGCGCTACGTCGAGTCGCTCTCGGCCTACGCGCGACAGTTCCTCGAGCGGATGGAGAAACCCGACGTCGATCGCATCGACGGCATCGCGCCGGCGATCGCGATCCGTCAGAAGAACGCGGTCCGCAATCCGCGCTCGACCGTCAGCACCACCACCGAGATTCACGATTACCTGCGGCTGCTGTACGCGCGGATCGGGCGGACGTTCTGCCGCGGCTGCGGCCGCGAGGTCGTGCGCGAGACGGCTGAGGTCGTGGCGCGCGAGCTGGGCGCACTGGCGCCGGGGACGCGGCTGCTCCTGGGATTCGAGACGCCCGTGCTCCGCGTCGCGCCGGCCGTGGAGCGCGAGCAGGAAGAGATCGCCGCCAATGGCGCCGAGGAGGGGGCCGAGCAGGATCTGCTGGCGGGCGTCGCGCCCGAGCCCGTCGAAGCGCCGCTCGCGGCGGACCTCACGCCGCCGGTCGATCCGGTCGTCGCCACGCTCGACGCCCTCCGCCGGAAGGGCTTCGGCCGGGTGTTCGTCGACGGCCGCGCGATCGCGCTGGACGAGATCGATCCGGTGTCACTCAAGGACGCGACGGCGCTCCGGGTGATCGTGGATCGCCTGCGCATCGAAGGCGATCTGCGCACGCGCCTGACCGATTCGATCGAGACCGCGTATCTCGAGGGCGGCGGCGCGGCGTTCGCGATCGAAACCAGCCCTGAGCCCGCGCCGAGCGCGGAGGCGCGAGGCGCGAGCGAGCGGGGAGCGCCGGCGGCCGACGCGGAGCGCGAACGCGCGGAGCGTCAGCTCGCGGGGGTGCCGCCTTCGCTGCGCTTCGGCGAGCCTGGCCGTAGCAATAGCGGAGGCCGGGGGCCCCGCGAGCCTGACACGATGCGCCCCGCGAGCGCTGAACGAAGAGGCGCGGGTGGCGAACCGGTGAAGGAGCACCGCTTCAGCGAGCGGTTCGAGTGCCGGCCGTGCGGCATCACGTACGAAGCGCCGCAGCCGCGGCTCTTCTCGTTCAACAACCCGTTCGGCGCCTGCCCGACGTGCCACGGTTTCGGCAACATCATCGAGCTCGACATGGATCTGGTCGTGCCCGATCGGTCGAAGTCGATCAACCAGAACGCCATCGAGCCGTGGAGCAAGCCGCACTACCGGTCGCATCTGGCCGACCTCAAGCGGGCGGCGCGCGGGCGCGGCGTGCGGACCGACGTCGCGTGGTCCGCCCTGAGCGACGAGGAGAGGCGGCTGGTCGTCGAGGGCGATGGCGACGAGTACGAGGGCATCAAGGGGTTCTTCCGCTGGCTCGAACGCAAGAAGTACAAGGTGCACGTCCGCGTCTTCCTGAGCCGGTACCGGGGCTACCTGACGTGCCACGACTGCGGCGGCACGCGCCTGCGGCGCGAGGCTCGCGACGTGAAGGTGGGCGCCCGCACGATCGACGAGGTGTGCGGCGACACGGTGCGCGAAGCGGCGCGATTCTTCGCTGACCTGGCGCTCGCCGGGAAGGACGCGGCGGTCGGCGACAAGGTGCTGCGCGAGATTCGGCGGCGGCTCGCGTTCCTGCGCGACGTGGGCCTCGACTACCTGACGCTCGACCGGTTGTCGTCCTCGCTCTCGGGCGGCGAGTCGCAGCGCATCAACCTCGCGACCTCGCTGGGCTCGGCGCTCGTCGGCACGCTCTACGTGCTCGACGAGCCGTCGGTCGGCCTCCACCCGCGCGACAACCAGCGGCTAATCGACATCCTCCGCCAGCTCCGCGACCAGGGCAACACGGTGCTCGTCGTCGAGCACGACGCCGAGATGATTCGCGTCGCCGACTTCGTCGTCGATCTGGGGCTGGGGGCGGGTGAACAGGGCGGACGCGTGGTCTACGCGGGGCCGTTCGAGGGGCTTCTGCAGGAGACACGATCGCTCACGGCAAAGTACCTGCGCAACGAGCTGGCGATTCCGGTGCCGTCCGCGCGCCGGCGGCCGGGCCCGCAGAAGCTCAAGCTGCACGGCGCGGCCGAGCACAACCTGAAACAGATCGACGTCGAGATCCCGCTGGGCATGTTGACCTGTGTGACGGGCGTCAGCGGCTCGGGCAAATCGACGCTGGTGCACGACGTGCTGTACGCGGCGATCAAACGCGCGAAGGGCGAGTGGGACCGGCGCGTCGGCACGCACCGCAAGCTCGACGGCATCGAGTTCATCAGCAACGCGGTGCTCGTCGACCAGGCGCCGATCGGCCGCACACCGCGGTCGAACCCGGTCACGTACCTCAAGGCGTTCGACCCGATTCGCGAGCTGTTCGCCGCGACGAAGGACGCGCGGACCCGCGGGCTGACCGCGAGCCACTTCTCGTTCAACGTGCCGGGCGGGCGGTGCGAAGCGTGCGAGGGCGAGGGTGAGGTGCGCGTCGAGATGCAGTTCCTCGCCGACGTCTTCGTGCCCTGCGACCAGTGCGACGGCAAGCGCTTCAAGCCGCAGGTGCTGGACGTCCGCTACAAGGGCCGGAGCATCGACCAGGTGCTCGACATGACGGTGCGCGAGGCGCTCGCGTTCTTCAGCACGTCGCCGAAGGTGCTGCGCCGCCTGCAGGTGCTCGATGAAATCGGCCTCGGGTACCTGCGTCTCGGCCAGCCCGCGACGACGCTCTCGGGCGGCGAGGCGCAGCGCATCAAGATCGCCGCCCACCTCTCGTCGCACGGCGGAGAACGCCTGCTCTACATCCTCGACGAGCCGACGACGGGCCTGCACTTCGACGACATCGCGAAGCTCATGGCCGCGTTCCGCAAGCTGCTCCAGGCCGGCCACAGCCTGCTCGTCATCGAGCACAACCTCGACGTCGTCAAGACGGCCGACTGGGTGATCGATCTCGGCCCGGAGGGCGGCGATGAAGGCGGGGAAGTCGTGGCGGCCGGCCCGCCGGAGCTCATCGTGCAGGTCGAGCGCTCGCACACCGGGCGCGTGCTGCAACGCGTGCTCGCCGCCGGGCGCTCGCACGCCTACGCGGGAAGGAACCAGGGACGATGATGAAACTGAAGACTGAAGACTGAAAACTGCAGATCCTCCGAGACATCAGCCCAGTCTCCGGTCGTCAGTTGTCAGAGCTTGTGAAGAAATCGCATGGCACGTAGCGCGCATCTTCAGATGCGCCCGACAGGCCGGACTGAAGTCCGGCGCTACGGCGATTTCTTCACACGCTCTCAGTTGTCAGTCGTCAGTCCTAGATCCGTCGTCTCCGGTCCCCCGCCGTCGACCCTACCGTCACCTTCACCTCGGTCTGGCGGCCTTCGCGAAGAATGCCGACGCGCGCGACACTGCCGCTCTTCGTGTCGGCTATCGCGCGCTGCAGGTGTCGCGTATCGCCGACCGCTTCGCCGTTGAAGCTGACGATGATGTCGCCGGGGCGGATGCCGCCGGCGTAGGCTTCGCTGTCGCGGCGCATGCGTGAGACGAAGACGCCGCCCGCGCCCGGCGCGCCGAGCTGCCGGGCCATGTACTCGGTCACGTCGGTCACTTCCATGAAGCCGATGCTGCCGCGCCGCACCTCGCCGTAGCGGATGAGCTCGTCGACCACGCGCCGCGCGACGTTGGCCGGCACGGCGAAGCCGATGCCCTGGTAGCCGCCGGTTTCCGAGTAAATCGCGGTATTGATCCCGACCAGCTCGCCGCGCGTGTTCACGAGCGCGCCGCCCGAATTGCCCGGGTTGATCGCCGCGTCGGTCTGAATGAAGTCCTCGTAGACCGACAGGCCGACGTTCCGGCCGACGGCGCTCACGATGCCGAACGTGACCGTCTGGTTGAACTGAAACGGATTGCCGACGGCGAGCACCCACTCGGCGACCTTGAGCTTCGACGAGTCGCCCCACGGCAGCACGGGCAGCCCGCTCAGATCGACCTTGAGCACCGCCAGGTCGGTAAAGGCATCAACGCCGACGATCGTCGCCGGCACCTCGCGTTTGTCCGCCAGCACGACCGTGATCGTCTGGACGTCGTCGCCCACGACGTGGTTGTTCGTCACCATGTAGCCATCCGGCGTGACGATCACGCCGGACCCGAGGCTCTGCTGCGGCCGGCTTCCGCCGCCGAACATGTCCTCGTCGCCGAAGAAGAACTGGAAGAACGGATCGTTGGCGAACGGCGAGTTGCGCCGCCGCACGGCCTGCACCGACGAGATGTTCGTCACCGCCGGTACGGCGCGCGCGGCCACGTCGGTGAAATCGAGACCCAGGGCCTGGGGTGCCGCGGCGATCGGCGAGGCGGCCGGCGAGGTCGAGGACGCCGGCGTCAGCGCCGCCACCGCGGGCGCGGTGACGGGGTCCGGCGGCTCGGCGCGCGGGGCGGAACTGAAGGCCAGGCCCGCGGCGAAGCCGGCCGCGAGCAGCACGACGATGAGGAGTGTGCGTTTCATCATGGTTCAGGACCTGGTTCAGCCGACCGTGATCCGCCGCGGGCCGTGGCCGCGCGTCTTGGGCACCGTGACCGAGAGGACGCCCTGGTGGAAGTCGGCGGTCAGGCGTTCGACGTCGATGGGATGCGCGAAGGCGAACGTGCGGGCGAAGGCGCCGTGTCCGCGTTCCATCTGGTGATAGCGTTCAGGCGTGACCGATGGCGCCGGCCGCGCGCCGCTGAGCGTCAGCCGATCGCCCTGCGCCTCGATCCGGACGTCGTCTTTCGAGAGGCCCGCGAGCTCCATCGCGATCACGTAGCAATCCGGCGCCTCGTACAGATCGACCGCCGGCGACCAGCCGGGTTGGGCGCCGCCCATGGGCGTGTCCAGGCGATCCTGCAGGGCCAGCAGCTCGCGCACCTGATCCCATTGCATAGGGCGATGGTAACAAAAAACGGGCGCTTCTGTGCTAGCATCGTGAGGTTCTGGACTCGCGAAAATTCACAGACGACTGGCATGAGCCGCATTCAGGCAACGCGTTTGAAGAAGGGCATGTTGATCAAGCTTGGCGCGGACTTGTTTCGCGTGCTGGAGCTGATGCACTTCACGCCGGGCAACAAGCGGGGGTTCGTCCAGTCCAAGCTGCGCAACATCCGCACGGGCACGCTCACCGACCACAAGTTCCGCTCGGAAGACGACGTGGCGCGCGCGACGCTCGACGAGCGTGAGATGCAGTACCTGTATCACGACGGCGATTCGTTCCAGTTCATGGACACGAACTCGTTCGAGCAGCTCCACATCACGAGCGAGTCGATCGGCGACGCGGCGAACTACCTCGTGCCCGACATGGTCATCAAAGTGGAGTTCTACGAGAGCGAGGCCGTCGGGATCGATCTGCCCGTGACCGTGGACCTCAAGGTCGAGGACACGCCGCCCGCCATCAAGGGCGCCACGGCGAGCGCCCAGGTCAAGCCGGCGCGCCTGCAGACCGGCCTCGTCGTCCAGGTGCCGCCGTTTGTCAACACCGGCGACGTGATCCGGGTCAACACGGAGACGGGGGAGTATCA
>CAYHSN010000002.1:0-24130 GCA_964359235.1 uncultured Vicinamibacterales bacterium
GTCGAGGTTGCCGACGATCGCCTGGCCGATGTCCCGGAGCAGGTCGTCGTCGATCTGGATCGAGAGCTGCCACATCAGGTGATCGGCGAGCGAGCTGCCTGTCGCCAGCGTGTTCTCGATCGGCGGGAGTTCCTTGATTTCCTGCGGCGTACGCTGGCGGTAGCCTTCGTCGAGGTAGTCGCCGAAGAAGTACTCGTAGTCGGCGTCGTCCCAGGCGTCGTTCTTGGCCGCCGTGGTGGGCGTGTCGGCTTCCGCCTTCTCCTGGGTCTGCGCCGGCTCGGCCGGCTGCAGCTCCTCGGTCGGAACTTCCTCGAGGAGCGGGTTCTCGACCATCTCCTGATTCAGCAGGTCCACCAGCTCGATCGTCGACATCGGCAGCAGCTTGATCGCCTGCTGCAGCGACGGCGTCAGGATGAGCTTCTGGACGAGCTTGGTGTGCAGCTTCTGCTGAATCGCCATGGGCTATCCGGGCACCCGGTCCATGCTCTCCATCTTAGACCAAGTCAGTCCAGGCGGAAGTCGGCGCCGAGGTAAATCCGCTTGACCTCCTCGTCGGCGGCCAGACTGGCGGGCGTGCCGCTCTTGAACACCACGCCGTCATTGATGATGTAGGCCCGGTCGGTGATGCGCAGCGTTTCCCGCACGTTGTGATCCGTGACGAGCACGCCGATGCCCCGCTGCCGCAGATGGAAGACGATCTTCTGGATGTCCGTGACGGCGATCGGGTCGATGCCGGCAAACGGCTCGTCGAGCAGGATGAAGGCCGGCGAGATCACGAGCGCGCGCGTGATCTCCACGCGGCGCCGTTCGCCCCCGGACAGCGTGTAGGCCGGCGCCTTCGCCAGCGGTGTGAGATTCAGCTCGGCGAGCAGTTGGCGCAGGCGCGCGCGGCGCGACGTCCCGTCACCGTCAATCGTCTCGAGAATGGCGAGGATGTTCTGCTCGACCGTGAGCCCGCGGAAGATCGACGGTTCCTGCGGCAGGTACGCGATGCCCTTGCGCGCCCGGACGTACATCGGGTCGCCCGTGACGTCCCGACCGTCGATCGTCACGCGACCCGCGTCGGGCGCCGCGAGGCCCACGACCATGTAAAAGATCGTGGTCTTGCCCGCGCCGTTCGGCCCGAGCAGTCCGACCACTTCGCCCGACGTGACTTCGAGGCCGACGTCCCGAACGACCGTGCGGCCCCCGTACGACTTGGTCAGGTCGTGTGTCCGGAGCGTGGCCATTCAGTGACGTCGCTCCGCACACGGCACCGACCGCGTGCGACTGCGATTGCCCTCGGTACCGTCGACGCCGATGGTATCAGTCGATCTGGTGAAAGTCAAAACCGTACCGAAGGTTTCGCGACATCCTTGCGGCTTCTCCTCGAAGATGCGCACGGGTTTGCCTTGCATGTGATAGCGCGCACCGTCAGCGAAGTACGTCAGGCGCGCGCCGGTCGCGAAGTACCCGCCTTCGATGCGCGCCGTCACGTCGTCGTACGCTTCCACGCGCACGAGTTCGCGCGCCGTGTCGTTCAGGAAGAGCTCGATCCGCCCCGCTTTCACGTCCCCCTGCGCGCCGTTGACGCGCGCCGGCTCGCCGCGGTACGCCGCGCGCCGCGCCGCCTCATCGTACTGCAGCTCGGTGCCTTCGCCGACCGTGCGGCCGCTCGACGACCCGGCGGCGCCGGCAGACGTGTGACCAATCAGCAACGTGGAGCGAACCTGGCCCGACGCGATCAGGTTGCCGCGCTGATCGTCGAGCGTGATCGTGTCGGCGAGGATCAGGCTGTCGCCCTGCCAGAGCCGCGCGCCGCCGCTATAGGCGGCGATGAGCAGCTGCCCGTCGTAGACCAGCTTTCCGCCCGTGACGTACACGGGCTGGTCCTCATCGAGGATCGACGGCAGCCGTGCGGCGCCGGTTTTCGGGGCGGGCCGATCTCTCGCCGCCGGCCGGAACACGCTCTGCACCCGGCCGTCGGCAACAAGCCGCCGCGTGTTCAACGCCAGCTCGATCGCGCCGGCATTCACGGTGACGCGATCGTCGGCGACGCGTGGCAGCGATGACGGCTGGCCTTGCGCACTGGCAAAGGCCAGCACGCCGGGCTGAGGGTCGTAGCTGGCTTCGGGCGCCTCGCCTCGCCACGATCCATCCGTGAACAGGGCGCCGCCCGCGAAGCGGGCCGTCGCCACACCGCCCATCTGCGGCCGGAGGGACACGTCCAGCGCCGCCGATCGCGCCACGCGTTCGAACGCCGCGGCGGTTTTCGTGGCCGGGCCGCGCTCGCGGAATTCCACCGCGCCGGTGAACCGCGCCGAGTTCAGACCGTCGTGTTCCGTCCCCTGCGCGTCGAGCGCGGCCGCGCGGATCATCTGCGCGGGCCCCTCGGCCGAGGCCGGCAGTTCGAGCTCGACCGCCTCGCGTCCCGTCAGCCGCATGATCGTCGCGCCGTCCGGACCGAGGTCGACGTCGAGCCGCGCCGCGCGGATGCGGCGTCCGGCCCCTTCCACCTCGCCGGCGAGTTCGATTGCCGCGTCTTCGCGCAGCGCCGCCTGACGCAGCGTTCGGCCATCGTCGGCGTAGTGCAGATCCATGTCTGTGGCCTGCATGAGCGCCAGCGCACCGGGCTGGACGGCAGCCGACTCGGACCGCGCGAGGCGCGCGCCGCCGCGCAGCTCGACGAAGGTCAGGCGTGAGTTGTCTTCGCTCAGGTGAAACGTGGCGTGCGCGGCCTCGATGACCCGGTCGGCGCGCTCGATGCGCACGTCCGTCTCGAACCCCATCAGGTGATCACGCCTCGCCAGGTTCGCCGAGCCGGCCGTCACCGCCACCCCCCCCTGCCCGCTCGCGTCCGGCGCGACGGCGATCTGCGCCTGGTTGAGCAGCGAGAGCGCGTCGGCCTTCATGTCGTAGGTCGCCCCCACGCCCGAGCCGGAAAGACGGTCGCTGACGAACTCCACTCGACCCGGCGCCCGGACGACGCCGGTGGCCTCGTCGTAGTGGCCCTCGGCCGTCGTCACGCGAAGCCCGTCGCTCGTGGTGACGACGACGTCGCCTGTCGCCTGGATCTGTCCGATACGGGAGCCCGACGTGCGCTGGAGCGCCTCGCGAGCCGTGATGATCACCCTGCGGCCGTTCTGTTCGGTGATCTTGACGGTCAGGCCGCGGAAGCTCGTTCGCCCGTCGGCATAGGTCAGCGCATGCTCGAACGAGATCGTGTCCCCGTTTGCGACCGTCAGCGTGCCCGGGGTCGTCTCGCCAGTGGCCGCCGGGTCGGTTCGCGGTGTCGGGCTCGGGCTGACGGGCGCCTGGCGTTCCTTGATGGCGAAGTACAGGAAGACCACAAAGACCACCAGGAACCCGGCGATGATGAACCGCGCGCGGCGCTGCCAGGTCATCAGCCAAGCCTTCGAGCGCAAGATCGCCGGACGCTCGCCACGATATCGGAAGTCATGCCGTCGATCCGATTATCGCACGGCGCGGAACGGATGAAGCCGCCACGCTGGTCCCGGCTACGTGCTCTTGAAGTCCGCAACGGTCAGTTGGACGTAGGTCTCGCCCTGGTACTGGTTCTGGTCCAGCGAGAAGGCCACGTCCAGGCCCGTGCGGTGCTCGGTCAGGAACGAGGCCCGTTCGGCGGCGCGCCACGCGATCGCGCGGAAGATACGTCCTTGCTGACGGAAGGTCATCGACAGATGACGGTCCTTGATTGTGCGCGGGCCGTCAACCAGGTCCACGGGCGAGGCATGGAAGGTCGGCCGGGGGTTGGCCGGGCCGAACGGCTCGAGCGCCGCCACGCCCGACACGACCTCTGAGGTAATCGTCCGCAGCGGCAAGGGGCCGTCGATGCGAAGCCGCGGCATGAGCTGCTCGGGCTCCAGGACGGCATCGGCGTGCTTGGTCAGACGGGCGCGCAACTCGGGCAATCGCGCGGTCTCGATGGCCAGGCCCGCCGCCTGGCGGTGTCCGCCGAAGCGCAGGAACAGGTCCGGGCAGCGCTCGAGCGCCGCCAGCATGTCGAATGCCGGGATGCTCCGGCACGAGCCGTGCGCCACGTCGCCGTCGATCGACAGCACGATGGCGGGTTTGTAGAACGCGTCCACGAGCTTCGACGCCACGATGCCGATCACGCCGCGGTGCCAGCCTTCACCCGCGACGACGAGGAGATTGTGGGCGCCGATCGCGGGATCGGTTTCGACCGCGCGGCGCGCCTGCCCGACGATGTCGGCCTCCTCCATCTGGCGTCGTTCGTTCTCGGCGTTGAGCTGTGCGGCGAGCGACCGCGCTTCCCCCGCCATGGTCTCATCGGTGGCCAGCAGGAGCCGCGTGGCGATGTCGGGCGTGGCCATGCGGCCCGCGGCGTTGAGGCGGGGCGCGAGCATGAAGCCGACGTGGTAGCTGTCGAGCGTTTTGCCGCTCAGGCCCGCGGCGTCGATGAGCGCGCGCAGACCGACCGCGTTAGGTCCGCGCGACAACCCGTCGAGGCCGATCTTCGCGATCACGCGGTTTTCGCCGACGAGGGGCACGACGTCGGCCAAAGTGCCGATCGCCGCCATCTTGACGAACGCCGGCAGCCAGCGTTCCCGGCCGGTCCGCAGGCAGAGCGCCTGGACCAGCTTCAGCGCGACGCCAACGCCCGCGAGGTGTTTGTCCGGATAGGTGCAGTCTGCGCGCTTCGGGTTGATGACCGCAAGCGCGGGCGGCAGCGTGCCTTCCGGCTCGTGATGGTCCGTCACGATCAGATCGACGCCTAGTTCGCGCGCCCGGCGCGCGGCGTCCAGCCCGCGGATGCCGCAATCGACCGACACGAGGAGCCCCACGCCCTCCGCGTGAAGCCGCTCGACCGCGGCCGGCTGCAAGCCGTAGCCGTCGCGAAGGCGGTCCGGAATGAAGTGCGTGACGTCGCCACCCATCAGCTCGAGCGCGCGGCGCAGGATCACGGTCGAGGTAATCCCGTCGACGTCGTAGTCGCCGTGGATGGCAATCCGCTCGCGCTGGTCGATCGCGCGCAGGAGGCGGTCGACGGCCGGACTCATGTCCGCGAGGCGGAACGGATCGTGAAGGTGATCGAGCGACGGGCTCAGGAAACGAGACGCGGCCTCGGGGTCGGCGAGTCCGCGCAAGGACAGGAGCCGCGCGACGATCGGATTCAAGGACAGCTCGGCGGCCAGGCGGCCGGCCGCCGCTTCATCGCAGGTCACGTGCTCCCAGATCAGCGGCCGCACGGCCATCTCAGATGCCGCCACCCTCGACGACGAAGTCCGCGCCGAGCTTGCCCATGTGACGGAACTTCTCGTAGCGGAGCGCCAGGCGCGCGTCGACCGTCATCGCGCTCACGTCAGCCAGGGCGCGCTGAAGCGGCCCGTCGAGCAGATCGGCGGAGGCCTGGTGGTCGGTGTGCGCGCCGCCGAGGGGCTCCGGCACGATCTGGTCGATGATTTCCATCGCCATGAGGTCGGGCGCCGTGATTTTCAGGGCCTCCGCCGCCTCGATCTTCCGCCCGGAGTCGCGCCACAGAATCGCCGCGCACCCTTCGGGCGGAATCACGCTGTAGACCGCGAACTCCTGCATGAGGACGCGGTCGCCGATGGCAATGCCCAGTGCTCCGCCGCTGCCGCCTTCGCCCGACACGACAATCACGACCGGGACCTCGAGCAGCGCCATCTCCCGCAGGTTGTAGGCGATGGCCTCGGCGACTCCCCGCTCCTCGGACTCGATGCCCGGGTAGGCGGCCGGCGTGTCCACGAGGACGATGATCGCCCGCCCGAACTTCTCCGCCATCTTCATGACGCGGATCGCTTTGCGGTACCCTTCGGGCTTCGTGTAGCCGAAGTTGCGATAGATTTTCTGCTTCGTGTCGCGGCCCTTCTGATGACCGATGACCGCGACCGGCTCGCCGTGGTAGCGCGCCAGTCCGGCCACGATGGCATGGTCGTCGCCGAAGCGCCGATCGCCGTGCAACTCGACGAAGTCGGTGAAGAGCCGCTCCACGTAGTCCAGCGTATTGGGTCGGTTCGGGTGGCGTGCGACCTGGACGCGCTGCCAGGGCGTCAGGTTCGTGTAGATCTCGCCCCGGATGGAATCCGCCCGGCGGCGCAGACTGTCAATCTCCCGCTGGCGCTCCGGCGTCTGGGGCATCAGGCTGAGCGCCTCGATTTCCTTGAGCAGCACCGCGATCGGTTCCTCGAAGTCGAGGGTCTCGGGAGGCATAGGAGATCACCGTAGCACGATCGACCCGGCCCCGCACACCTGTTCGACCTCGGCCACGAGGCGATCCGACGGCTTGACGCGCATGGCCACGTCGGCGCGCAGGCGCATCGGACGGCCCTGGTTCCGGAGGTCCAGCTCGATGGCGACCCGGCGGTCGCCGCGATGCCGGGACAGCACCTCGGCGAGGGCTTCGAAGGTCGCACGATCGTGCGGCGGCAGCGTGAGGCGCACCGCGACCTCGGTCGTCAGGCGCTCGCGCACGGCGCCGATCGGCAGCAGCTCGCTCGCGACGAGACGGGTGGACTCCTCGTCTTTCTCGAGTTTGCCGCGCACCACCAGCATCGCGTCGTTTTCGACGAACGCGCCGAACTTGTTGAATGCCTCCGGAAACACCACGACCTCGACGGTGCCCGTCGGATCGTCGAGCACGAAGGCCGCCATGCGATCGCCCTTCTTGGTCTTCAGCGGCCGGCACCCGCCGACGATGCCGCCGATCCAGGCGTCGGCCTCCGAACCCGTGAAGTCGGCGATGCGCCGGGCGCCGAACGCGCGCAGGTCGTCGGCGTGCCGCTCGATGGGGTGGCCGCTCATGTACAGCCCCAGCGCTTCCTTCTCGTAGGTCAACTGCAACGCGTCGGTCCACGGCGGCGCATCCCGCAGCGGGAAGGGGGCGTCGGCGCCCGCGCCGTCCTCCGCGGCGCCGAAGAGCTGGCTTTGTCCCTTGTCCAGATCGCGCTGGTGTCGCGCGCCGTGCTCGATGGCTCGATCGACGGCGCCGAACAGCCGGGCGCGGTGCGCCGCTGTCTCGAGCGGTTTTCCATTGGCGGCCCCGAGCGAGTCCAGGGCGCCGGCTTTCACGAGGCTCTCGAGCACACGCTTGTTGACCAATCGCAGGTCCACGCGTTCGCAGAGCGTGAAGAGCGAATCGAGGCGGCCCCGTTCCTTCCGACCCGCGAGCATCGATTCGATGGCGCTCGCGCCGACGTTCTTGATGGCCGCGAGGCCGAAGCGCACGCCGTCCGGTGTCACGGTGAACGCCAGCTCGCTCTCGCTGAGGTCGGGCGGCAGGATCGGCACGCGAAGCTCGCGGCACTCGGCGAGATACATCGCGAGCTTGTCGGTGTTCTGCGACTCGATCGTGAGCAACGCCGCCATGAAGTACCAGGGATAGTTCGCTTTCAGGTACGCGGTCCGGTACGCGAGCAGCGCGTAGGTCGTCGAGTGCGACTTGTTGAAGCCGTACCCGGCGAAGTATTCCATCAGCTCGAAGATCTTGGCCGCCTTTTTCGCGTTGATGCCGCGCGCGACGCACCCATCGACGAACCGCTGGCGCTGGGCCTGCATGACCGCCGCGTTCTTCTTGCCCATGGCCTTGCGCAGCAGGTCGGCCTCGCCCATGGTGAAGCCGGCGAGGTCGCTCGCCAGCCGCATGACCTGCTCCTGGTAGGCAATCACGCCGTAGGTCTCGCTCAGCACGGGCTTGAGCTGCGGCAGCTCGTATTTGACTTCGACGCGTCCGTGCTTGCGCGCGATGTAGTCGTCGACGACCCCTCCGCGCAGTGGACCGGGACGATACAGGGCGTTGAGCGCGATCAGATCGTCCAGACACTGCGGCTTGGCTTTCCGCAGGGTGTCGCGCATGCCCGAACTCTCGAACTGGAAGATCCCGAGCGTCTGGCCGTCCGAGAAGAGCTGATACGTCTTCGCATCGTCGAGCGGCAGCGAGTCGAGGTCGACATCCTGCCCGGTCGTCTTCCGGATCTCCACCACCGCGTCGTGGAGCAGCGTGAGCGTGCTCAGGCCGAGGAAATCCATCTTGAGCAGGCCGACCCGCTCGATCTCCTTCATCGCCCACTGGGTCGTGACTTCGTCGCGCTGTCCTTTGTAGAGCGGGACGAACTCCGTCAGCGGCTTCGGCGCAATCACGACTCCGGCGGCGTGCACCGACGCGTGCCGGGTCATGCCTTCGAGCCGCCTGGCGACGGTGAGCAGTTCCTTCACGCGCTCGTCCTTCTGGGACAGCTCCTTGAGCGCCGGGTTCTCCTCGACCGCCTTGTCGAGGGTCATGTCGATCGCGGCCGGGATCAGCTTGGCCACGCGATCCGCGTCGGCGTACGGAATGTCCATGACGCGCGCGACGTCCCGCACGACCGCCTTGGCCCTCATCGTCCCGAACGTGATGATCTGCGCGACGTTCTCGCGGCCGTATCGGCGCATCACGTAGTCGATGACCTCGCCGCGGCGTCGCTCGCAGAAGTCGATGTCGATGTCCGGCAACGACACGCGCTCGGGGTTCAGGAAGCGCTCGAAGATGAGGTCGAACTGCAGCGGATCGACATCGGTGATGCGCAGGCAGTACGCGACGAAACTGCCCGCCGCCGAGCCGCGGCCGGGTCCGACCGGAATCCCCTGCTCGCGGGCGTAGCGAATGAAGTCCCAGACGATGAGGAAGTAGCCCGGGTAGCGCATCCGCTTGATCATCTCGATCTCGTACGAGAGCCGGGGCTCGTAGTCCTCGATCGAATGGTGAAGCGCGCCCTGCGCCGCCATCGCCTGCAGACGGGGCAGCCGCGCCGCGAATCCCTCCCGCACCGTGTGCTCGAAGTAGTCGTCCACCGTGAATGGCGCCGGCACCTCGAAGTTGGGCAGGTGGTTCTCGGCGTGATCCAGATCCACCAGGCAGCGCTCCGCGATGCGCACGGTGTTCCGAAGCGCCTCGGGGAAATCGCCGAACACGGCCGCCATCTGCTCGGCGGTCTTGAGGAAGAACTGATCCCCGTGGTAGCGCAAGCGGTCCGCGTCGTTGACGCTCTTGCCCGTGCCGATGCAGAGCAGGACGTCGTGCGCCCGCTGATCCGACTGCTCGAGGTAGTGCACGTCGTTCGTGCAGACGAGTGGCAGACCGAGATCGCGCGCGATCGGCAGAAGCCCGGTGTTCACGACCTTCTGCTCCTCGATGCCCTGGTACTGCATCTCGAGGAAGAAGTTGCCGGGCCCCAGGATGTCACGGTAGGCGGCCGCGGCCTCGATCGCCCGCTGGGTCTGCCCGCTTCTCAGACCGGTGGCGACTTCTCCCTTCAGGCAACTGCTGAGGCCGATGAGACCGCCCGCGTGCGCGGCGAGCAACTCGCGATCGATGCGCGGCCGGTAGTAGAACCCTTCGGTGAAGCCGGCCGAGACGAGCTTGATCAGATTGTGGAAGCCTTCGGTGCTCTCGGCGAGCAGGATGAAGTGGTTGTTGGTTTCGCCCGGCGCGCCGCTTCGGGTGAAACGGCTCCCCGGCGCGACGTAGACCTCGCACCCGAGAATCGGCTTGATCCCCCGCTTCTTCGCGTGGTCGTAGAACAGAATCGACGAGAAGAGATTGCCGTGCTCGGTCACGGCGAGCGCCGGCATCTTGAGCTCGGCCGCGCGGTCGAGCAGCTCCTCGATCCGGCAGGCGCCGTCGAGCAGCGAGTACTCCGTGTGCAGGTGCAGATGGACGAACTCGGCCATGTCGAGACGGGCGACCCACCGGGTCGCCCCTACTCCCATTCGATCGTCGACGGCGGCTTGGAGCTGACGTCGTAGACCACGCGATTGATGCCCTTGACCTCGTTCACGATACGAGACGAGATGGTGGCGAGCAGTTCGTGCGGCAGGCGCGCCCAGTCGGCCGTCATACCGTCACGGCTTTCGACCGCGCGCACGGCGATGGTGTGCTCGTACGTCCGCTCGTCACCCATCACGCCGACGCTCTGGACCGGCAGCAGCACCGCGAACGACTGCCACACCCGCCGGTACCATCCGTGACGCCTGATCTCGTCGACGACGATCGCGTCGGCCCGCCGGAGGAGATCGAGACGATCCGGCGTGACCTCTCCGATGACGCGGACCGCCAGACCCGGGCCCGGAAACGGCTGGCGCCAGACGAACTCCTCGTCCAGGCCGAGCGCGAGCCCCACCGCGCGCACTTCATCCTTGAAGAGCGCGCGCAAGGGCTCGACCAACTGAAAGCGCATGTGCTCCGGCAACCCGCCCACGTTGTGATGGCTCTTGATGGCCGCGGAGGGACCGACCACCGAGACGCTCTCGATGACGTCCGGATACAGCGTGCCTTGCGCCAGGAAATCGAAGCGCCCCGGCTCGACGACGCGGGCCTCGAAGACCTCGATGAACGTCGCGCCGATGACCTTCCGCTTGCGCTCCGGATCGGTCACGCCCGTCAGTCGATCGAGAAACAGATCCGACGCGTCGACGAACACGACCGGCAGGTGCAGCTTGTCCACGAAGCGCTGCCGCACCTGCGCGGCTTCGTCCATCCGCAGCACCCCGTTGTCGACGAACACGCAGGTCAGCCGCTCGCCGATCGCGCGATGGATGATCACCGCGGCGACCGTCGAGTCCACGCCGCCGCTGAGGGCGCACAGCACGCGCCCTTCCCCCACCTGCCCGCGGATCCGCTGCACGGTTTCTTCGATGAACGACGCCATCGTCCAGTCGCCGGTGCACCCGCAGACCCCGAACGCGAAGTGGCGGAGGATGTCGATCCCGTGGTCGGTGTGGGCGACTTCGGGGTGAAACAGCAGCCCGTAGAGCCGGCGGCCGGCGTGTTCCATCGCCGCCACCGGCGCGTTGGCGCTCGTCGCCACGGCCGAGAAACCCGGAGGCGCTGCGGTCACGAAGTCGCCGTGACTCGCCCAGACGCGCAGCTCGGAGGGCAGGTCACCGAAGAGGCGGGCGCCCGCCGCCACGCGCACGGCGGCGTGCCCGTACTCGCGGTGCGGGGCGCGCGCGACGCAGCCGCCGAGGGCATCCGTCATGAGCTGCATGCCGTAGCAGATGCCGAGCACCGGAGCGCCCGCGTCGAACACCCGCGGGTCGCAGCGCGGCGCGCCCGGCTCCGAGACGCTCCGAGGGCCGCCCGAGAGAATCAGGCCGGCCGGACGCTTCTCACGCAGCCGGTCGACGGGCGTCTCGAACGGGACGATCTCCGAATAGACCGACAGCTCCCGCAGGCGCCGCGCGATGAGCTGCGTGTATTGAGAGCCGAAGTCGAGAACAAGGATCGTCTGATGGGACACGAGCGGACCAATGATACGAAGGCGCTGACGTGAAGGTGATCCGACGGATCGGCCGTCGCCCGCTATTATATGCGGGTGGGCCATCGGTCGGGCACGATATCTTGGGGCGCCTGGACGTTGCGCCGCTCTTTCTGGACGGCGGCGCTGCTCTCGGTCGCCGTGTCTTCCGCGGCGCAGCCTCGCCCGCCTCAGCGCATCGCCCCGGACGACAAGCGGCTGTTGCCGGTGCGCCTGACCTGGACCGTCGACCTTCCAGCGGAGCCAGCCGCGCCGCCGATCACCGACCCGCTTCAGGCGTACATGCCGCTGCGCAACGGACAGGTCGTGGCGATCGCCCTCGCCGACGGCTGGGCGCAGTGGCTGGTTGACATCGAAACAACCTGGCCGGTGGCGACCGACGGCGCGCTCGTCTTCGTCGCGGCCGACGATGGCGTGCGCGCGCTGCGGGCCGTCGATGGCTCCGAAGCGTGGCGCGCGCCAGTGGGCGCGGTGGCTGCTCCACCCGTGTCTCAGTCGGGCTGGCTGATCGTCGGCACGCGAGACGGGGACGTGCGCGCGTTTCGTGGCGGCGACGGAGCGGTCGTGTGGAAACGCTCGCTCGGGTCTCCCCTGGCGGCGGCTCCGGCCATCGAGGGCGATCGCCTGTTCCTGCCACTCGACGACGGCCGTCTTGTGGCGCTGGAGATCGTGCGGGGGGATCCGGCCTGGGAGCGAACACTCGGCGGCAGGCCGGGCGGGATCCTCGCCCTGCCCGACCGCGTGTTCGTCGGCACGAGCGACAACTTCCTCTATTGCCTGGCCGCGCGGGACGGCGCGCCGGACTGGCGGTGGCGCACGGCGGCCGATGTGACCGGCGCGCCGGCGGCCGACCAGTCGCGCGTCTACTTCGTGTCCCTCGACAACGTGCTGCGTGCGCTGGATCGCCGGACGGGCGTCCAGCGATGGCGGCGCCCTCTGCCCTCGCGCCACTTCGGCGGGCCGCAGGCGTCGGCCGGCGTGGTCGTGGCGTCGCTGCCCGTCGGCCCCCTGCTCTTCTATGCGGCGGACACCGGCAGATCAGCGGGGAGTCTGGAAGTGCCGGCGCCGCTCGTCGTCGCGGCGTCCCCGGTCGAACTGTCGCCCGCCGGCGGGCGCTTCCTCATCGCGACCATCGACAACACTGGCTTCGCTCAGCTTCACGCGGTCGGTCCGGGCGGCGATCCGTTCCTGTCGCCGCTCGCCGGAGTCCCGGGACGCGTCCTGGAGCCGGAGTTCCCGCTGCCTAAGAAGGTACTGTTCTTAGTGCTGCCAGCTCCTCCCGCACTGCCGAGGCGAGGCGGTTGACGCCCTCGACGATTCGCTCGGGTGTCGGCGCGGAGAAGGAGAGACGCAGCCGGTTTCTCCCGGTACCGTCGACGAAGAACGCCCCACCGGCCACGTAGATCACCTGGTGCCTGATCGCGCGCTCCAGCATGGCGTCGGCGTTGAGATTGGCCGGGAGCGTGGCCCACAGAAAGAACCCGCCCCGCGGCGCCGGCCAAGTGACCGCGTCGCCAAGCGACCGGTGCAGCGCGTCGACCATCACGTCGCGCTTGTGCTGGTAGTGCTTCCGCAGCAGGGGCACCTGGCGATCCAGGACGCCGCGCCGGCACGCTTCGAACACGATGCGCTGGTCGAGCGACGGGGTGCAGAGATCCTCGGCCTGCTTGGCGATCTCGAACCTCGCGGCGAGCGGCGCCGGGGCGACGAGCCACGCCACCCGGAAACCGGGCGCCAGCGTCTTCGAGAAGCTGCTGAGGTACACCACGCGTCCTTCCGCATCCTCGGCCTTCATCGGGCGCGTGTCGTCCGCCTGCGCGCAATCCTCGAAATACAGATCGCCGTAGGGATCGTCCTCGACGATGAGCATGTCGTGGCGCGCCGCCCATTCGAGAAGCCTGAGGCGCTTCTGGCGACCGAGCAACAGCCCGGTCGGGTTCTGAAAGTTCGGCACCACGTAGAGCACCCGCGTGACGCGGCCCTCGCGACGGATGCGCGCGACGATCGCCTCGAGATGGTCCAGGTCGATGCCGTCCTCCGCCTGGCGGATCCCGACCAGCTCGGCCTGCACGTTCCGGAAGGCGGTGATCGCGCCCGTGTACGACGGCAGCTCGATCAACACCACGTCACCCGGATCGACGAGCACGCGTGCCACCAGGTCGAGCCCCTGCTGGGATCCGGTCGTGACGAGCAGGTGCTCGGGCGCGGCCGTCACGCCACGACGTGTGAGAATGCCCGCGATCAGCTCGAGCAGGGGTTTGTGCCCGCGAGTCGGTCCGTACTGGAGCACGGCCCCATCGGCTCCCGTGAGCAGCTCCGCCGCGATTTCGCGGAAGTCCTGCCAGGCGAACGTCAGTGGGTCCGGGTACCCGGGAGCAAACGAGATCACATCGCGCGCCTGGGCGATCAGCGTGCCCATCTTGCGGATTTCAGACCCCTGCAGTCGGCGTCCGGCGCGCGACAGCAGCGACTCGTAGTCGATCATGCCGTTCGCTCCCACGTTGAAACGGATGCCTGCCGGCGGTAGGCGCGATACCGGGAGAGGTACGCGCCAAGGGCCGTCAGGCCGAGGTATTGAAAGAGAATGCCGCGAAGAATCCAGGCCGCGATCTGCAGAGGGAACACGAGCAGGCCGAAGAACGGCACGAACGCGATGAGGCCGAGGCCGGCCGCCGCGAGCACCGACGCCAGCGTTGCGAGGATGACCAGCACGAACACGACGCCGAACACCCCGGCGACGTCGGCGAGACTGGCACCGAGGAAACGTAGGACCCGCCGCCCTGCCGCTCGGACCCCGCAGTCATCGACGGCCATCACCATCTGCATGAGCAGGTAGATCAGATTGACGAGGGTGATCCACGCGAGAAACGCGCCCGAGGCGAGCACGGTGACCAGCGTCCAGCCGAGCCGGACGCCTGGAGTCTCGCTGACGCGGAACGCGTCGACCAGCAGCAGCAGGTACAACCCTCCGGAGATCCCGTAGACGACGAGCAGCGCCCCGCCCAGCACGAGGTACCGGCGACCAAGGTGACCGCTGCCGGCGAGGAAGGTCTCGACGTCGAATCGGCTCGCGCCCGCGACCTGTGACAGCCTGAGCGGCGGGCGCTCGATCGGGCCGGCGGTGCCTTCAGCGAGTGCCAGGATCGTGACGGTACCGCCCTTGATGAGGAACATGAGCGCCGATCCGCCGACGAGCACCAGACCGAAGGCGAGCACGAAGGCCACGAGCGCCATGGGCTCGGCCATCAGGGCATCGAGCGTGCTCGAGACGATCTGCCGGAGGTCGCCGGTCAGGACCTCGCTGAAGTCGCCACCGGCCGCGGCGCCTACGAGGAAGGCGCCGCCGATGACAGGGACCGCGAGCACGATCTTGAACGTGGAGTCGGCTGCGAACTGAATGATCACCAGCGGCCAGTTCGCGGCCGTCACGAGGGCCCCACGCTTGAGCAGGGGGCGCAGTCGGGGTGCGTGGATCATGCGGCCGGGCGGGCCGCCGCCTGAACAAGGCTGCGGCGCCCAGCCAGTATAGCGTGAACCTCGCGGTCCTTGTCTGGGCGGCGGCAGCCCGGTATCCTGCGGGCAACGGAGGCGTTGAGCGTGGCGAACCGATCGGAGACGCGAGCGGCGGCGGGCGGCGCGCGTGATGGACGCCGGGTGTGGCCGCTCGCGCTTGGCGGCCTGCTCGCCGCCGTCGCCGTCGCGCTCTCGGGATGGGCGCTCGAGGGACGCCAGCTCGGGCGGTCCGACACCGACACGGTGGCACGCGTCGAGCGTGAGGTGCGCGAGAAGCTGGCTGCGAAGCTGGCCGCGCTTCGGACCATCGCCGGCGCGGTGGCCGCCCGATCCGATCTCGTTCGCCTGGACGCCGACGAGATCGAAGGCACCTCGCGGCTGTTCGCCTTGCTCGAAGACGCGGTCGGCGAGCACGCCTCAGATCAGTTTGCCGCGACCGTGTACGGCGCGGGCGGCGTGGCCAGCGCCTGGACCGGCAGGCCATCGGATCTCCCACGCGACCGCGTCACCGGTCCCGACGCGATCTTCGTCGTGCCGAGCCCGCTCGGCCTCCGGCTGTTTCTGGTGCGGCCCGTCTTCGAGGCCGCCGGCGCCGGTTCGGGCGCCAGTCGTCGCGTGGGCACGGTGGCAGCCGAGTGCGCTCTCTCGCCTCCGTCGGGCGTGGCGACGCTGTCGAGCGACAACTTCCGGCTGCCCACATCGATCGTGCCGGTGACGCTTCGGACGCGGTACGAGGGCGCGGGCGGCAGCAGGCGTCCCAACAGCTTCCTCGTCTCTACGCCGGACGATGCGCCGCTCCTCGAGGTTCAGGTCTCACCCGACGAGCTCGCGGCGGTGCGGGCGCGGTGGCGAAGAGGGGTGATCGGGACGGCGGTGGCGATCGTCGGCGTGATGCTGTTGCTGCTGGTTGGTCCGATCCTCGACCGGCGCCTGCACGCCCGGACCGTCGCCGCCTATGCGCGGTTGACGGGCGCGGCGCTGCTGCTCGTGCTGCTCGGGCGCGCGCTGTTCTGGCTGGCCACGCCGGCCGCCTGGGCCGGCAACCAGTTGTTTTCCTCGGCGTCGGCCGCCTCGTCCACCTTCGGACCGATGCTGCGATCCCCGCTCGATTTCCTGCTCACGAGCCTCGCCCTCATCGCGCTGATCGCGATCGCGGCGCCGGCCGTCGCGCGCGCGCGCCCGATCGTCCAGCGGAAGGCACGCGCGGTCTCGGCCTTTGCGTGCTGGACGGCGCAGATCCTGGCGGGTCTGCTGCTGGCGGTCCTGCTGCTCGGCCACCAGTGGTTCCTGAGTGACGCCGTGTACAACACCTCCGTCGATACGCTGCGCTTCTCGCTGCATCCCTGGGATCCGACGCGTCTCTCGCTCATCGCGGGGCTGATCTTCTTCCAGGCGGCGAACCTGTGGCTCTGCACGCTGCTCGTCGCGGGCACGGTGGCGCTGGCCGGGGCCCGCCGCCGCGCGGTCGCCGGACGCGCAGGTCTCGCGCTGGCCTGGCTGCTGCCGGTGGCCGCGGTCGCCGGCTGGGGAGGCCTGGCGGGATGGCCGACGCCTTGGCTCGCGGTGACGCTGGCCGGCATCTCGGTGGCGCTGGCCGCGTTGCTCGCGCACCGGGCCCTCGCGTGGTACCGGCATGCCACGCAGGCCACGCGACTGCTCGCGTTGCTCGCCACGCTGGTGCTGCCCGGCCTCCTGCTCTACCCCGCCGTGCTGCACCACGCGGAGCGCGCCAAGCGCGCGCTCATCGAAACCGACTTCGCGGTGCAACCCGCGGCGCATCCGCAGCAGTTGCAGTCAAAGCTGGATGAAGCGCTGCGTCAGATCGATGCGATAGCCGACCTGTCGGATCTCGTCGCGGCGGCGCCGCCTGGCGGTGCGCCCATCCCGACCGAGAGCGCCTTCCGCGTGTGGAGTCACACAACGCTCGCCGTGTCGCGGCTCACGTCGGCCGTCGAACTGTACGGCGCCGACGGATCGCTGGTCAGCCGCTTCGCCTTGAACCTGCCCGAGTACACGGCGCTCGCGCAGAACTACAGCGCCAACGCGTGCGCGTGGGAAGTGTTCGGCGAAGCGGCGCCCTTCGGATCCGAGGAGCGGCGCATGCTGCACGCCGAGCGCGGGTTCTGCGCGGGCTCCGTGTCTGGCGCCCCGCCGCGGCCGCTCGGGACGATCGTCGTCCACGTCATGCTGGACTACCGCTCGCTGCCGTTCCTCACCTCGCAGGGCCCGTACCAGCAGATGCTCCGCGCCGCGCCCGCGCCGCCCGATGAGGGGACGCGCGGCGGCGACGTCGAGCTGGCCATCTATGGGTGGAGCCTTCTGCCCATTTACACCTCAGGGCCCGGCGCGTGGCCGATCGATAAGGCGCTGTTCGCCCGGATCTACGACGCGTCGCGCGATCCATTCTGGACGGATCTGCGTAAGGGCGGCACGCTCTACCACGTGCACGTGTCGAACGACCGTGGCGGGATCTACGCCATCGGCTATCCGGCCCCGACGGCGGTCGATCACCTGGAGCGGCTGGCCGAGATCGCCACGCTCTGTGCCGTGATCCACGTCGTGCTGCTGGCGGGCGCAGTGGCCTTCGGCCGCCTGAGCCGCGATCGCGCCCGCGCCGGTGTGGTCCTGTTGCGCGAGATCCGCGCCAGCTTCTATCGCAAGCTGTTCCTTGCCTTCGTGCTCGCGTCAGCCGTGCCGGTGGTGACGCTGGCGGTGGGCGTCCGCGCGTACTTCGCGGTCAAGCTCCGGACCGACGCGGAGGCCGAGGCGGCGCGCACGGCCGCCGTCGCCGAGCGCGTCATCGAGGAATTCGCCGCGCTGCAGCAGCGCGGCGCGGGGCCGCTGGCGCCGCTCACTGACGATCTGATGGTGCTCATCAGCCAGCTCATCGATCAGGACGTCAACATCTTCGAGGGGCCGCGGCTGGTCGCCACCAGCGAGCGCGACCTGTTCGCGTCAGGCCTCCTGCCGCAGCGGACGCCCGCCGAGATCTACCGGGCGATCCGGCTGCAGCGTCTGCCCAGTTACGTCGGCGAAGACGCCATCGGCCCGATTCGCTACCTGATCGCCGCCGCGCCGGTCAGGGCCGGAGCGCGCGACACCATCCTGACCGTGCCGCTCGCCCTGCGGCAGCGGGAGATCGAGCGCGAGATCGACGACCTCAATCGCGGCGTGAATCTGGCCGCGATGCTGTTCATCCTGCTCGGCGCCGGGATCGGGTTGTCGATGGCCGAACGCATCGCCGACCCGGTGCGCCGGCTGACCCGGGCGACGAGGCGCATCGCGCGCGGCGACTTCGATGCGCGCATCCTGGTCCGGTCGAGCGATGAGCTGCAGCGCCTGGTCGACGCGTTCAACAGCATGGCGTCCGAGCTCAAGGCGCAGGCCACGCAGCTCGAGCGCACGCACCGGCTCGAGGCGTGGGCGGAGATGGCGCGTCAGGTCGCCCACGAGATCAAGAACCCGCTCACGCCCATCCAGCTGTCGGCCGAGCACCTGCGGCGCGTGCACGCCGATCGCGGCGCGCCGCTTTCGCCCGTGCTCGAGAGTTGTGTCGATTCCATCCTCAGGCAAGTCGGACTGCTCAGGCAGATCGCGGCGGAGTTCTCGGCCTTCGCGTCGTCACCCGTGCCACACCCGGCGCCGGCGATCGTGGCCGAGTTGATCGACGAAGTCGTCGATCCGTATCGCGCGGGTCTCGGCGATCGGATCCGGATTGAAGTGAACCTCGCGGACGGGCTGCCGGCCATCCGCGTCGATCGCACGCTGGTCGCGCGCGCGCTCGTCAACGTGGTCGAGAACGCCCTTCACGCAATGCCGGGGACGGGCGCGCTGAGTGTCGTGGCGCGGCCTGAAGGCCGCGGCGCGCGAATCATCGTCACCGACACCGGGGTGGGGATGGACCACGCAGCGCTCGCGCGGGTGTTCGAGCCCTATTTCTCGACCAAGACGGCGGGCACGGGGCTTGGTCTCACGATCGCGAAGCGGAACATCGAGACGAGCGGCGGAACCATCGCGGTCGAGAGCGCCCGGGCCCGCGGCACGACCGTGACGCTGTGGCTGCCCGCGCAGGACTAGTGCCTCGCTACGGAAATCCGCGTGCATTCGGCCGGCGTTGCATCCCGCCCGGCGGCGTTGCTCCTCCCTCAAATACTCAAGGTATTCTCGGTCGTCGCGCCTTGCCGGCCGGGCGCATCGCCGACCTCGATGCGACGCGGATTTCCGCAACGAAGCACTAGGACGAGCGAGGCGTGATCAGGCGGTCGGCGTGTGTTCCGGCGCCGCCGTCGGAGGTGGCGCGCTGCGGCGTCGAAGACGCACGACCAGCATCTCGACAAACGCCGAGAGCAGGTAGCCGTAGGCGATGACGACCAGCGTGATCCGCGGCTCGGTCGCCACGAGCGCCAGCGCCGCGGCGATGACAAAGAGCGGCAGGTACGACCGCCGCCAGCCGAGGTTGATGGTCTTGAAGCTGCGAAACTTGATGGTGCTGACCATCAGCAGCGCCGGCACCAGCATGACCGCGACCGCCAGTAACGCCTGCGGGTAGTCGGCGAGCTGATACGGCCAGGCGTACACGGTCGCGGCCGGCACGCCCGCGGCCGCGGGACTGGGCATGCCGACGAAGTAACGCTTGTCGGCCGACGCGGTGCTCTGGATGTTGAAGCGCGCGAGGCGGAGCGCGGCGGCCGTCACGAACAGAAAGCCCGCGAGCCAGCCGAGCCGTCCGAGCTGAAAAAGCCCCCAACCGAAGGTCAGCGCCGCGGGCGCCAGTCCGAACGACACGACGTCGGCGAGCGAATCGAACTCCAATCCGAACGCGCTCGTCGTCCCGGTCAGCCGCGCGATCCGGCCGTCGAGCATGTCGAGAATGAACGCCAACCCGATCAAGGCGGCGGCGGTCTGGAAGTCCCCGCGCATCGCATACACGACGCACGCGTAGCCGCAGAACAGGTTCGCGACGGTGAACATGCTCGGCAGCAGGTAGATGCCGCGCCGGAAACGGTGCGGCGGTCGCGGGCGGAGATTGAAGTCGTCCAGCACGGTCTCCTCAGGGCTTCAGCCCGGCGAGCCGCGTCTCGCCACCCCGGACCCTGTCGCCGACGCGGACCCACAGCTCGGCCGTCGGCGGCAGGAACACATCCATTCTGGATCCGAACTTCATCAGACCCAAGCGCTCGCCCGCTCCGACCTGCTGGCCCTCGGCCAGGCGGCAGACCACGCGCCGGGCCAGCACGCCGACGATCTGGCGGACGACGACGACCTGCCCGCCACGATCAATCCAGATTTCGTTCTGTTCGTTTTCGCTCGACTCGGGCCGATAGGCGGCGACGAACCGGCCCGGGCGACGCACGATGCGTGTGACGCGACCCGAAACCGGAACGCGATTGATGTGCACGTCGAGCGGGGACAGAAAAATGCTGATCTGCAGCCAATCTCCAGGGGGTGTGCCCGATCCGGCCGCGCGCCCCGCGATCATCACTCGTCCGTCCGCCGGCGACACGACCGCGTGCGCCTCGCGTGGCGGCTGCCGATCGGGATCGCGGAAGAAGAACGCGAAGAACGCGGCCAGGACCGCGAATGGCGCGCCCCAGGCCGGCCGTCCGAGAGCCGCCAACGCGAACGCGGGAGCCAGGGCGGCCAGGACGAACGGGAAACCGGCGCGATCGATGTTCATGGTGCTGAATGCCCGCGGGACGGGGCGCGGCGGGTGTCGAAACGGTTGCGGCGGCGAGCGGCGCCGTTCACGCGCCGCTCGCCGCCGGCATCAATTCCGCGCGGCCGAGCTCGACGCGGCCGGCTCCGACGGCGCGCCGGTCACCATCTGGCGGTGGCGCCGCAGGATGTCCTCCATGCGATCTTTGAGCTGCAGCTTGCGCTTCTTGAGGGTCATCTGCTCGAACTGCTCGGCTTCATTCAGATAAGGTTTGTTCGACAGGGTGTTCAGTTGATGCTCCAGGTCCTGGTGCTGAGCGGCGAGCTGGCGGAATTCCTCGTCACGCTCCAACAGTCGTAGCTTGAGCTCCTCCGCTGTCGGCATTCTCCGCCTCCTTGATGAGGGAACCTGGGTGGGGACGTACGCGCGGGGCCGCGACCGGACCCGTCGGCATACCGGCACCCTACCACAACGTCCGGGGCGCTTCAAGAGCGGACACGGTCAACACGCGTCGAGTCGTTCGCGCCAGAGGATGAGCGCGTCCTCCACGGGCTTCTCGTAGTAGCCGGGACGCCGGCCTTTGGCCACGAACCCGGCGCGTTCGTACAGCCGGCGCGCCGGTTCGTTCGATTCCCGCACCTCGAGCGTCGCCGATCGGGCGTCCTGACGCACGGCGTCGCGGAGCACGAAGTCGAGTAGCGCCCGTCCGTAGCCGCGCCGCCGCTCGTCGGGGTGCACGGCGAGGGTGTGGATGTGCAGCTCGTCGAAGATCAGCCAGCAGGAACAGAAGGCGACGATCGTGTGGCCGTCGATGCGCAGCACGTACACCCGCGCGACGTCGGAGTGCTCGAGCTCCCACGTGAACATGTCGCGCGTCCACGGATTCGTGAACGAGGCCGTTTCGACCTCGAGCACGGCGTCGAGGTCGCGCGCCGGATCGATGCGCTCGATCACGAGCACGGCCCCGCCCTCCGCTCCCGGGCCAGCTCGGCATCGGGCCGGCGGACGTAGATCGGCACAATCGCGTGGGGCGGCACCGCGGCGCCACGGTCCGCGCGCGCGACGGCGATCCCGGCCAACGTCGCCGCCAGCAGCGGCGCGGGGTCGACGATCCGCGCGCGCGAGGCCAGCGTGCGGCCGATCGTCTCGCGATGCGCGAGCGCGCCGTCGCCGGCGAACACGATGGGATCGCGGCGATCGCGGAGTCGCCCGCGCCACGCGTCGAGCACGTCGGCCGGCCGGCCGACCACCGGAGGCTCCACCTCGCGCACTCCGGTCGAGGGATCCAGCGCGAGTTCCTCCGTGGCTTCGACCGAGTAGAGCGCCGCGAACACCTCACCTCGCTGCGCGTCGATCCAGGCGGCGGCGAGCGACTCGGCCGCCGGCCGGACGCGGCACGCCAGCGCCTCGAGCGCCGAGACCGGTACGACCCGGCGTCCGCCGGCGAGCGCCAGCCCCTGAATCGTCGCGATGCCGACTCGCAGCCCCGTGAACGAACCCGGGCCCGCGGCGACCGCGTACAGATCGATCGCGCTGACGCTGAGATCGAACTCGCGGGTGAGCGCGGCAATGTCGCCCGGCAAGCGCTGGCCGTGCGACCGCGACACGTCGCCCGCGCGTTCGGCCAGGAGGTGGCCGTCGCGCACCAGGGCGAGACTGCCCGGGCGTCCGGTCGTGTCCAGGGCGAGCACGATCATCGGCACAAGCATGCGTGCCGCCGGGACGGGAAGTCAATCGACTGGATGCTATACTCGGAGACATTCGTCAGCGGCCATGAGCGGTCCTTCGCAGTCCCTCACCCGAAGCGCGGCGTCGGCCACGCCCGCGATGCGGCAATATCTCGAAGCCAAGCGTCAATACCGCGACGCCATCGTCTTTTTTCGGATGGGCGACTTCTACGAGATGTTCTACGAAGACGCCCTGACCGCGGCCCGCGCGCTCGAGCTCACCCTGACCTCCCGGAGCAAGGACACCGATGGGGCATCGATTCCGATGTGCGGCGTGCCGCATCACGCGGCTGACGCCTACATCACGCGGCTGGTCAGGAAAGGACATCGTGTCGCCATCTGCGAACAGGTCGAAGACCCGCGGAAGGCCAAGGGCCTCGTGCGGCGCGAGGTGGTCCGTGTGGTCTCACCGGGGACGCTGACCGACGCGAGCTATCTCGAGGCGCGCGAGCCGGCCTTCCTGATCGCCATCGCGCCGCCGGACGGCGCCGCGCACGGCGGGGCGTACGGCGTGGCCCTGCTCGACCTGTCGACCGGCGAGTTCACGACGGCCCAGTATGAAGGCGACGCCGGACGGCAGGCCGTCCGCGACGAGATCGCGGTCCTGAGGCCGCGCGAGCTGCTCGCGCCCGCCGGGTTCGACGCACCCGCGGCGTTCGGCGGCGCGGATCGTGCGCTGCCGCCCGTCACCGCGGCCGAACCGTGGACCTTCGAGTACGAGGCGGCGCGCCGGGCGCTCATCGAGCAGGTGCAGGCCCAGAGCCTTGAAGGCTTCGACCTCGAGAGCCGGCCCGCGGCGGTCCGCGCCGCCGGGGCGCTCGTGCAGTACCTCCGCGACACGCAAAAGGTCGATCTCGCGCACGTGCGCGAGGTGACGTTCCGCGCCGGCGGCGATGCCCTCGTCATCGATCCGATGACGCTGCGCCATCTCGAGATCGTCGAAGGCGCCGACGGCGGCCGCTCCGGCTCCTTGCTCGACGTGATCGACCGCACGGTGACGTCGATGGGCGGGCGCCTCCTGCGCGCGTGGCTGCTGCGGCCCCTGCTGTCGCTCGAGCGCATCCAGGATCGGCTGGACGCTGTCGAGGACTTTGGGTTCCGGGCGACGGGCCGCGCGAAGCTCCGGGACACGCTCAAGACGGTTCACGACCTCGAACGACTCGTCGCGCGCGCGGCGCTGGGGACGGCGGGGCCGCGGGATCTTCTCGCGCTCAGGCAGTCGCTCTCGGCGATCCCGCGCGTGCGCACCGTGCTGTCAGACATCGCGGCGCCGCTCGTCGGCAGCCTGCTGGGCGAGCTGGACGATCTGGCCGAGCTGCGCCACGCCGTCGAATCCACGATCGCTGACGAGCCGCCAGCCCTCGCGCGCGACGGCGGCTGCATCCGGGATGGCGTGGACGCCGAGCTCGACGAGTTGCGCACGATCAGCCGGTCGGGCAAGCAGCGCATCGCCGAGATGGAGGACGCCGAGCGCGCCCGGACCGGGATCGGATCGCTGAAGATCCGGTACAACCGGGTGTTCGGTTATTACATCGAGATCTCCAAATCCCATCTCGCCGCGGTGCCGCCGGACTACCACCGGAAGCAGACCATCGCCGGCGGCGAGCGCTTCATCACACCGGCGCTCAAGGAGTACGAAGACAAGGTCGTGGGCGCCGACGAGCGCATCAGTGAGCGTGAGATCGAGCTGTTCGACGCGCTGCGGGCGCGGGTCGCCGCCGAAGCGCCGCGCATCCAGGATTCAGCGCGCGCGCTGGCCACGCTCGACGTGCTCGCCGCGCTCGCCGAGACGGCGGCCCTGCATGACTACACCAAGCCGGTCGTGCACGACTTGGACGAATTGGCCGCGACCGACACGCGGCACCCGGTCGTGGAGCGCTTCACGCCGGATCCCTTCGTGCCCAACGACGTCCGCCTGGATGCCGCCGAGCATCAGCTCGTGATTCTCACCGGCCCAA
>CAYHSN010000003.1:0-22004 GCA_964359235.1 uncultured Vicinamibacterales bacterium
CGGACACCCTCCGTGCCTGCCGCCCGCGCCTCCGGTGGCCGCCGCCTGCGCTAGCCGTGCTTGCACGGCTTAGTAACGAAGCGTAGCCGCGTTCTTGCTCTCATGCCACTCAACGGTTTGAGGCGGAGCTTCGTTACTCACCGTCAGCGGTGAAGGGCGACGTGATCGCCCACGAAGATGCCTTGAAGCGAGCGATCGATCAGGATCGTCGCGCTCTCTGACAGCACGAGCATCACCGTCGCCTCGGCAATGGGATTCACCGGGCCGTCAACGCCCGCGAGCCGCCGGAAGATCGTGAGACGCTGGCCGGGCTTCACCCCGTGGTCGCTGCCGCGATCGATCACCATGAAGTTGCTCGCGCCGCTGACGGTGCGCCGATCGCCCCCGAAGAGCACCTGCCCCGGAGCCGAGTAGTCGGGCCGGCCCGGCGGATCCATCGGAGCGGGCACAGTGGGCAGCACGAAGGGTTCCAGCAGATCGCCCGACTCGAACGCGTCGCACGCATGGACGACCGTGGCGAGCGCGCTCGTCGGGTACACCTCGGTGATGCGAACCCAGCCGGCCGTGTGCACATGAATCCAGAGTTCCTTCTGGCCGCTCTTGCGGTCCATGCCCGGCAGCACGCGCCGCACGTAGTACTGCTGGTCGACGGCCACGTCCTGGTTCGCTCCGGCGTCGACGACCAGCGTGTCCCCCGGGCCGAACTGGCGGCGCCCGGGCATGAGCGACGCCTGCAGGCGAGCGGTCCCCGAGGGAGCCAGCCGCACCGCCTGCGGCGCGCAGGCCACCCGGTACGCGTCGAACGGCTTGCCCGCATCCGTTGCCGGCTGGGCCTGCGCCGGCAGCGCCATCAGGAGGAATACCGCCGCCAGCAGCGCGCCACCGCGGCGATCGAGTGTCCGTGTCCGCCGCCGTTCCGATTGAGAGTGTCTAGTTCGCATGGCCTGGTTTCAACTCCGCTATGCGGCGTTTCGCCTCTTCGAGGTGCACGCTCTTCTCGAATTCGGCCAGCAGCCGCTCGTAATACGGCAACGCCTCGGCTGGACGGCTCACCTTGATGAGCGATTCGGCTAGATAGAAATACACGGCGTCGCGGTTGGTGAACTCCGGATCGCGATCGAGGAGCACCTTGAACCGATCGATCGCGCCCGGATACCACTTCGAGCGGAAGTAGAACAATCCCACCCGGTACTCCGACTGTGCCAGCCGGTCCTTCGCTTCCCGCAGTTTCGCGCGGACGTCGGCGAGATACTGGCTGTTCGGATACAACTCCAGAAACGCCTCGAAGGCCGTGATCGCGTCCTTGGTTTCACTCTGGTCGCGCTCCGGGGCCAGCATCTGGCCGTAGTGCGCCATGCCCAGCTTGTACTGCGCGTAGTCGGCCCGCGGGTGCGTGGGGTAGAAGGCCAGGAACTCGCGGAACTCGTTGATCGCGAGCACCTTGGCTTCGAGCGTGTTCTCGCCGAGGTAGCTGTCGCCGACGCCCAGTTTCGCGTTGGCCCGGTAGGTGCTCTGCGGATAGTTGTCGACAATCTCCCGGAAGTACTCGCGGCTGGTCAGCCACTTCTTGCCGCTGAGCGCCTCGTTGCCGCTCTCGAACAGGAACTTGTCAGGTTCGGGCGCCCCGCTGGGCGGGCGCTTCTGGCCGCTGGCGCAGGCCGCGGTTCCCGCGATCAGCGCCGCGATGAGCCAGCACGACACACGCGCGACGAACGACGAACGGGCGGTGATCATGCCAGGGCCGGGGTCGACGAAAGCCAGCGGAATTCCTCTTCGAGGCCGGGCTCGAGCGGCACCGAGGGAGCAAACCCGAGATCCGCACGCGCGCGGCTCGTGTCGGCGGAGGTGTCGCGCATGTCGCCTTTCTGCGGCGCGTCCCGCCGGATGTCGAGCGTTCGCCCGGTGCATCGGCCGACCAGTTCGAGCACGGCATTCACCGACACGCGCGATCCGCCGCCGATGTTGTAGACGCCGCCGGGGCGTCCGCGGTCGGCGGCCGCCACGGTCGCGGCCACCGCGTCGGCCACATAGGTGAAATCCCGGGTCTGCTCGCCGTCGCCGTAAATCGTGATCGGCGCGCCCGCGATCGCCGCCTTCAGGAACCGGTGAAACGCCATGTCGGGGCGCTGGCGGGGACCGTAGACCGTGAAATAGCGGAGCGACACGGCCGGCACGCCGTGATTCACGTGATACAGATAGCAGAGCTGCTCGGCCGCCAGCTTCGTCACCCCGTAGGGCGACACCGGCCGCGGCAGGGCATCCTCACGCATCGGAATCGGCGTGTCGTCGCCGTAGACCGAGGAGCTCGACGCGTAGACGAATCGGTCGACGGGCGCCCCGACGCACGCCTCGAGGAGCGCCTGCGTCGCTTCGACGTTGTTGATCGAGTAGATCTGGAAATCGCGTCCCCAGCTCTTGCGAACGCCCGCCTGCGCGGCTAGATGGAAGACGTGGGTCACGCCGTCGAGCAGGCGCCGGAGGTCCGCTCGCTGGACCGCGGTTTCGACGAAGCGGAAATCGGGGCGGCCGTGGAGCCCGCTGAGGTTCGCCTCTTTGATCGCGCGGGCGTAGTAGTCGGTGAAGCAATCGAGACCGGTGACGCGCGCGCCGCGCGTCAGCAACGCGTCGGCCAGATGCGACCCGATGAACCCCGCGACCCCCGTGACGAGCGCGTTCATGCGAAGGCCTGCCGCACGCGCTCGGGCAGACGGCACGGGCGGCCGTCGGTGTCGAGCGCGGCATGGATCGTGTGGCCGACGGCGGCGGTCACCGCATCGGCCCGTCTGACGACCTCGTACTCGAACTGGATCCGCACGGGCGACAAGAGCCGCGCGTCGGTCCGAATCTCCAGTTCGTCATCGTAGCGCGAAGGCTGCCGGTACTCACAGTGCGCCTCGATCACGGGCAGCATGACGCCCGATTCCTCCATCTCGCGGTAGGTCCAGCCGAACGCGCGCATCAGATCCGCGCGGCCGACCTCGAACCAGGCGAGATAGTTGGCATAGTAGGCAAACCCCATCTTGTCCGTTTCGGCGTAGCGCACGCGCAGAATCGAAGTCGATCGGGACATCTCGCGTCGGCTCTCCTCACTCACGCCGGACGCCCACGCCTTCGACCGCGGCGCGCAGGGCGCGGGTCGCGTCCGCGGGGTCGGTCGAGTCGAAGATGGCCTTGCCCGCGACCAGAATGTCGACACCGGCCGCGACAACTCGCGGCGCCGTGCGCAGATCGATGCCGCCGTCGACCTCGATGGCCGCCTGCCCGCCGATCCGATCGAGGAGCTCGCGCACGGCGCGGATCTTCGTTTCCGAACGCGGAATGAACGTCTGGGCGCCGAACCCCGGATTGACCGACATCACCAGAATCAGGTCGACCTCGGCGGCGATTTCCTCGATCGCGGTGAGCGGCGTCGCCGGATTGAGCGCCACGCCCGCTTGAAGGCCCAGACGACGGATGTACCCGAGCGTGCGATGCAGGTGGGGCAGCGCCTCGGCGTGCACCGTCAGGATCGACGCGCCGGCCTCGGCAAACGCGTCGATGTAGCGATCGGGATCGCTGATCATGAGGTGCACGTCGAGCGGCACCGTGGCGACACGCTTGATCGCGCGCACAACCAGCGGCCCGATCGTGATGTTGGGCACGAAATGGCCATCCATCACGTCGACGTGGATGAGATCCGCGCCGCCCCGTTCGACGGCGCGGACCGCGTCGCCCAGGGCCGCGAAATCGGCCGACAGGAGCGACGGCGCGAGACGCACGCTCACCGGCTCACCTCGAGAGAAATCGGTTCGCCCGGGGCGACCTGAAAACCGGCCGGCGGGTGCTGCCGCAACACGACACCCGGCGGCACACCCGGATACGGCTGTTCGCCGACTACCGTCACGCGGAACCCGCGTACACGAAGGACCTCGGCCGCGCGCTCGCCGTTGAGACCGATGAGATCGGGCATGACGAAACTGGCGTCTGGTTCCCCGCGGTTCACGAGCAGAGCCACGACGGTGCCGGCAGAATCTCCCGGCGGGTTCTGGGCCACGACCGACCCGCTGGGGTAATCGCGCGATCGAATCTCGGCGCGCTCGACGATGGCCAGCGAGTCCTGCGACAGGCGCGTTTCGGCCGCCAGCGCGGATTCTCCGACGAGCGAAGGCACGCGTGTGGGACGTGGGCCCGCGCTCACCCGGACGCGCACGCTGCGTTGCCGCCTGGTGCGCACCCCGGGCGCCGGATCCTGTTCGACGATCGCGCCGGCGGGGATTCTCGGGTCGATCCGCGGCGCCGGCTCGACGTTCAGCACCAGACCCGCGCCGGCCAGCACGGTCGTGGCCTCGCCGACGGTTCGGCTCCTCACATCCGGCACGGGCACCTCACGCATCGTCAGGGTCACGCGCATGGCCACCCCGGCAAACACCAGGTAGGTGCCGAACCATGCGCCGCCGAGCAGGAGAATCTTGCCAGCGGTCCAGACCCGAGTGGTGAGGGCCATGAACACCAAAATCTACTACAAGTGCTTGCTTTTCACCAACATGGCGGCGAAGAACCCTTCGAGACCGTGGGCCCACGGAAGCGTCCGGAGGCAACCGGTGGCGTCCAGAACCGCCGCCACACCGACCCTGAGCTGGCTCAGATCGGCGCGCGGGTCGACCAGGCGGAAGTCGGAGTGCGGCTCGAGGAACCGCGCCACGACCTCATCGTTCTCCTCCGGTTCGCTCGAACAGGTGGCGTACACGAGACGCCCGCCGGGTCGCACGACGGCAGCCGCTCGCTCGAGCATTCGCACCTGGACGGAGGCGAAGTGCGGCAGCTCGCCTTCGTCCCGGCGCCAGCGGATATCCGGGTCGCGGCGAATCGTCCCGAGACCCGAGCAGGGAGCGTCGAGGAGCACCAGGTCAAAGCACGGGCGAAACGGCGCTGGCCGGGACAGATCCGCGCGGACGATGTGAGCCGAGCGCAACGTGGCCGACGCGAGCGTTCGGCGCAGGAGTCCGATCCGTCGTTCGCGCACATCGACGGCGACGAGCAGCCCCTTCCCTCGCATGTCTCCCGCCAGGGCCAGCGTCTTGTTGCCGGGCGACGCGCAGGCGTCGAGAACGCGATCGCCCGGGCGGGCGCCCGCGAAGAGCGCGACGAGTTGAGAGGCTTCGTCCTGCACGACGAACAGGCCGGTCCCGGCCAGTGGCGTGAGCAGCGGGTTACCGTGCCGCACGATCAGCCCATCGGGCGCATAGCGCGCCGGCTCGGCCTCAACTCCCGCCGCGCGAAGTTCCGCCATCAAGGCGGACGCGGTCGTGCGCAGCGTGTTCACCCGCAGGGTCAGGGGTGCGGGCGTGTTGTTGAAGCGCGCCCACGCGGCTGCCGCGTCGGGGCCATGGCGATCGAGCCAGCGAGAGGCGAGCCACCGCGGGTGTGACAGGGTGACGCTCAGGTAGTCGAGCGCGGCATCCCGCCAGTCGGCTCGTGACGGATCGGGCGGTGGAGGCAGCGGCGCGCGCGATCCGTCGCGCGCGATCGCGCGAAGGATCGCGTTGACAAGGCCGGCCGCGCTGCGCTTGCCCGCACGTTTGGTGATCTCCACGGCATCGTCCACGGCGGCCCGTGGCGGCACACGCTCGAGGTGGAGAAGTTGGTACGCGCCGAGCCTGAGTGCGTCGAGGACGACGGGATCCAGGCTTTCGAGCGGCCGGTGTGCGTGGTGAGCGATGAGGTGATCGAGGGCCGCGCGCCATCGCAGGGCGCCGGTGACGATCTCGCTCATGAGGGCGCGGTCGCGCTCATCCTGCAGGCCGTGCCTCGAGTGGGCCAGCGCGGCCGCCAGATCGAGGCGCCGTTCGGTGACGGCGCGCAACGCCTCGAAGGCCGCCCATCTGGCTCGAGCGATCATGAGGCGTGCGGGTCCCTGGTGAAGCGCGCGCCCGGCGGCACGCGATGTCCGGCGAGGAAGTCCCGGGCGCTCATCACGCGCCGGCCCTCAGGCTGAATCTCGAGGACCTGGAGCGCGCTGAGGGTTCCCGCGGCGACGAGCAGGCGATCGCCGGCGGCCTCCAGAACCGATCCGGGCGCGGCCTCTGACGAGGGCGCCCGCGCCGGGACGCGCGTACGATGGACGAGGTATCGATCGGTTCCGAAGTAGGTGAAGGCGTGGGGCCACGGGTGCAGGCCGCGCACGAGGTTGTGCAGCGCAGCGGCCGGCTGGTCCCACTCCATCACCCCATCGGTCTTGCTCAAGCGGGGAGCGTAGGACGCTCCCCGCACGTCCTGGGGGACTTCGGTGATCGAGCCGCGCGCGAGCCCGTCGATCGTCTCGAGCAAAAGGCCGGCGCCCAAGCGCGCGAGGTCGTGCTCGACCTCGACGCTCGTCTCTTCCTCGCCGATGGTCCGCCGGCGCCACGCGAGCATGGGCCCGGCATCGAGCTCGCGGACCACGCGCATGATGGTCACGCCCGTCTCGCTCTCGCCCGCGATGACGGCGCGATGCACCGGCGCGGCGCCCCGGTACCTGGGGAGCAGCGACGCGTGCACGTTCAGCAGCCCGAGGCGCGGCAGCGCAAGCAGGGCATCCGGGAGGATCCTGCCGTACGCCGCGACGATCCCGAGGTCGGGCTCGAACGCGCGCAGGCGGGCCAGGAACGCCTCGTCTTTCAGGCGATCGGGCTGGAGGACGTCAAGGCCGTGCCGCCGCGCGAGGTCCTTCACCGGCGAGTCGGACACGCGTTGCCCGCGTCCTCTCGGTCGATCCGGCTGCGTCACGACGGCGACGACCTCGTGGGGGGACCCCAGCAGCGCTTCGAGCGTCGGCACGGCGAACGTTGGCGTTCCGAAGTAGACGATCCGAAGAACGGACGGCGGGAGGGTGCTTACCATTTCCCTGCGCGGCGCAACTTGTGGATCTTGCGGATGATGATCTCTCGCGCGATGCCCCTGAGGCGATCGACGAACACCGTGCCGTCGAGATGGTCCATCTCGTGCTGAAAGGCGCGCGCGAGCAAGCCCGTGCCTTCCACGGTCCGCTCGCGGCCGTCGCGGTCGAGCCCCGTCAGGACCGCGCGCGCGGGTCGGACGACGGTGGCGTTGAACCCCGGCAGGCTCAGACAGCCTTCGTCCTCGGTCTGCATGCCCTCGCGGGCGATGAACGTGGGATTGATGAGCACCATGAGGTCGCCCGACGCGCGGCCGGCGGAAAGATCGACGACGAAGATCTGCAGCGGTACGCCAATCTGCGGCGCAGCCAGGCCCACACCCGGCGCCGCGTACATCGTGTCGATCATGTCGTCGATGAGCGTGTGGATGTCGGGGGTGATCTCGCCGACAGGGCTGGCAGGCTCGTGCAGGACGTGCTCACCGTACCGGACGATGGAACGAATCATGACCGTGAGAACCGCGCGCGCAACCGATCCTGCCACGCGTGCAGGCTTGCGCGGAGGTCGTCGATCGTGTCGCCGCCGAACTTTTCGATCAGCGCGTCGGCCAGCACGAGCGCCATCATGGCCTCGCCGACCACGGCGGCGGCCGGCACCGCGCAGACGTCGCTGCGCTCGATGGCCGCCTCGGCCGGCTCACCCGTCTGGAGGTCGATCGAGCGCAGGGGGTTCATCAGGGTGGAGATCGGTTTCATGTAGCCGGTGACGCGCACGTCCTCGCCGTTGGTCACGCCGCCTTCGAGACCGCCCGCGTGGTTGGTCGGGCGCGAGAGACCGGGGACGCACCCGGACGCGTCTGCTGGGGCTGGCAGGATCTCGTCGTGGACGCGAGAGCCGTGCCGCGCCGCGGCTTCCGGACCCAGGCCGATGCCGACGGCCTTGATCGCGGGGATCGACATGAACGCCTGGGCCAGTCGCCCGTCGAGCTTGCGATCCCAGTGCGCGTAGCTGCCGAGGCCGGCGGGCACGTGGTGCGCGATGACTTCGAACGCGCCGCCGAGCGTGTCGCCCGCTTCCCGCGCGCGATCGATCGCCGCGACCATCCGCGCTTCCACGTCAGGGTCGGTGCAGCGAAGTGCCGAGTCCGCGGGGACGGATGCGACCTGCGCGAACGTGACGGTGTGCGGATTCGCCAAGGTGACGTCGCCGATAGAGAAGACGTGACTGGCGAGGGCGACGTCGGCGACCGCGAGGAGCTGACGCGCCAGGGCGCCGGCCGCCACGCGCGCGGCGGTCTCGCGGGCGCTGGCACGTTCGATCACGTCGCGCAGATCGGCGTGGCCGTACTTGATCGCGCCGGCCAGATCGGCGTGACCCGGCCGCGGACGCGTGACCGCGCGCCGGGGAGTCCCGGCCGGCGTCGGCGGCGCCTCCGCGCTCACGTGCATGGTGGACTGCCAGTTCTCCCAGTCCCTGTTCTGAACCAGAAGGGCAATCGGGCCGCCGGTCGTCACGCCTCCGCGCACACCGGAAAGGATTTCCGCCGCGTCATGCTCGATCGCCATCCGCCGGCCGCGACCGTATCCGCCTTGCCGGCGGCGCAGCTCCGTGGTGATCGCGTCGAAGTCGATGCGCAGTCCGGCCGGCACGCCCTCGAGAATCGCGATGAGGGCGCGTCCGTGCGACTCGCCGGCCGTCAGAAAACGCAGCATCGGGTCGGTATTGTATACGAAGTTTCTGCAGCCTCCCGGCCGCGCGACCGGCGCACGCAGGCCGTGAATGCGCGGTTTTCCGCCCAATCCAGACCGTCGTTCGCCCCCGTCGCCGCGGGGTCTCGTGGCACGCGGCGTGCACAACGAGACGGCGTCCTTCCCAACGGAGCCAACGTGCTGGTTCGCTGTAACGGTCCTTCGCTGCCCAGTATCCTCGATGTCGCGCCGAACACGATCGTGGCGGACCGCTTCGTACGCGACAGCGGCGCGAAATGGATCGACCTGGCGACGGGCGCCAGCGTCGCGCTTCGGGTGTGGCCGGTGGACAGCGCGACGGCACCGCAGGCGCACGCCGACCGCGGCGCGGCGCTCGTGTCACTGTGGCATCCGCATCTGCTGACGCCCATTGACTACGGGCTGCTCGGGCGAGACTGGCGATTCGAAGCCTGGCCGCCGTGCCGTCCGTGCCAGATGCACGGCGGTCGGCGAGCCGCACAGGCGATCCGGTCGGCGTTGTCATTTCTGCAGGCACAGGGCCTCGCCCTCGGTCGGGCCGGCTGGGGCCGCGTGCGCGAGTCGGGGGGCCGCGTGGTGCTCGTTCCGGACAGAGGCACGGCGTGCCGATCCGATCTTCCGGGCTGCCGGCGCGACAACCAGGTGCAGGCCTGGGACGAACTTCTGGGCGCGTGGAGCCCCCCTGCGGGCCTGCGCATCGCCGGCATGCGACTCCTCGAGCGGATGGCGACGCGCTGGGTGGCGGACGTGCTGGACCACGGGGAATCCGGCGAGACGCGCGTCGTCGGGGTGCGGGCGCAGGCCGGCGCAGGCGTGTCGAAATTTGTCCGCCGTCTCGCGCGCGGGGCGCGCGCGCGGGGCTATGTCCCGATCGATGCCGCGGTCGCGGCCGGGCGGCCGAGCGTCCTGGCGGCGCTCCACGAGCGTCACGTCCTCGTGATCGATCGGCCTGCGGGCCGCCACGCCGCAACCGGCCTGCTGCTGTCTCTCGGAGTGAAGGGCGCGCACGGTGTGGTGGTGCTGAGCATCGGGCCCGCCGCCGAACGTGCGACCGCGCGCGGGTGTGAGCCCGGGCCGCAGGTCGCGCTCGATGCGTTGCCGCCCGAGCGTTTGGCGGCCGCGGCGTCGATCTACCCGGCGAACGCGTGGGCCGCTCCGGAGATCCTCGAGTTGGCGCGGCAATCGGCCGGACTGCCGGGGCGCTTCGTTGCCCTGCTTCGTGGTGATCCGCCGCCGGAGATGGCGCGTCGCAAACCCGCGAGCTGGCTCGTACGCGAGTCCGGCGCGACGTACGTCGCACGGCCGCCGTCGCGGGTGAGGCCAGACATCGCCGGCCTGCGCGCGCGGGCGGAGCGTGGATCGGCGCTGGCGGGCGCCGGCCGGCATGCGGCAGCCGAGCGGCTGCTGCGTGCGACGGCGGCCGCGTTCGCGCGGCGGGCCTGCCAGGACGAAGCGGCCGCGAGCGGGCTCCGCTTGGTCGAGCTCAAGGTGCGGCGCGGCCGGATTCGCGAGGCGGAGGCTGAGCTCCGCAGACTGGATCGGTACGAGGACCCAGTCGTGCGTCTGCGGGCAACCATCGCGAGCGCCGCGATCAGGATCGACGAAGCTCGTCTTGTGGAGGCCGAGCACGCGGCGCGCGCGGCGAGTCTGGCCGCCGCGCGCGGCCAGTGCCGTGAATTGGAGTGCGACGCGGCGCTCGTGCTGGCTCGCTGCCTGTTCTGGCAAGGTCGAATCGCGGAAGCGGGTGAGACGCTGCGGTCGGGCACAGCGGTCACGCCGGTGCAGAGTGTTCGCGTCCAGTCGCGTCTGGCCCGCGTGGAGCTGGCGCGTCCGAACCTCGCCGCGGCCGGGCGCGCAGCGGCCGCGGCGCTCGCGAGCGCGGAGACCGCGGATGGCCAGCCGGCGCTGGCCGGTGCGCGCTCCGCGCAGGCGCTGGTGTTGGCCGCGATCGGCGATGTGGCGGGCTTCCGCGAAGCCATCCGTGTCGCCCTGGACGCAGCCCGGCGCGCGCACGATCCGCTGCTGGCGCTTCGCGTGCGGCTGGCCGCCGCAGACGGATGCGGACGGCTGGGGCTCGTCGCCGAGGCCGGCGGCGCGACACTCCGATTGCGACGATGGCTGAAACGGCCGCTGCCGTCGTTGCTGCGCGGACGCGTGTTGCAGGCACTCGGCGCGCTGGGCGACCAGGCCGCAGCCGACGAGGCGGGGCGCTTCGTCCGTGGCACGGGCGCGTGCGGCGTCGGTGGCCCGTCGCGGGAGGATCATCACATGGAGGGACTGCAGGAACTGTCGGACGTGCTGCGCATCTGTCACGAAGCGCAGGACGAGATCGTGGCGCTCGGGCGCGTGTGCGCGATCCTGCGCGAGCGCTTGCGCGCGATCGGGGTGAGTGCGGTGGTCGAAGGCGGCGAGCGCGCGGTCGCGCATGCTGGGGCGTTGCCGGCCCGGTCTTCCGACATCGGGGCACGCGCGACGGCGGCGGGCATGGTGATCGGCCCGACGCTCACGGCCGGCGGTATCGAAGCCGCGGCGCCGTTGCGCTACGGAGGCCGGACGATCGGCGCGCTCGTCGGGCGGTGGCCGATCGACGCCACGCTCGACGGACATCGGACCGGCGCGATCCTCGCGGCCGCGGCCGCGGCGTGTGCCCCGTCGATGCAGGCGGCGCTCGACCGCCGGGCCGTTCCCTCGGTCGCCAACGCGCCCGATGTCCCGGCGCTCATCGGCGCATCGACGGCGATCGAAGGGCTCCGCGAGGCCGCGCGCCGGGCGGCGGGCGCACCGTTCAGCGTCCTGATCGAAGGGGAGAGCGGGTCGGGCAAGGAACTGGTCGCGCACCTCATTCACCTGCAGAGCCCGCGACGCGACCGCCGGTTCTGTGCGCTCAACTGCGCGGCGCTCACTGACGACTTGCTGGAGGCGGAGCTCTTCGGCCACGCGCGCGGCGCGTTCACGGGCGCCATCGCGGAGCGAGCCGGCCTGTTCGAAGAGGCCGATCACGGGACACTGCTGCTGGATGAAGTGAGCGAGCTTTCACCACGGGCGCAGGCCAAGCTGCTTCGAGCGATTCAGGATGGGGAGATCCGGCGCGTGGGTGAGAATCTGCCGCGCCAAGTGGATGTTCGGCTGGTCGCGGCGACCAACCGCGCGCTGGATCAGGAGGTGACGGGCGGCCGGTTCCGCGCCGATCTGCGCTACCGTCTGGACGTCATCCGGATTGTCGTGCCGCCGTTGCGCGATCGGGCGGAGGACATTCCGGAGCTGGCGGCGCACTTCTGGGCGCAGGCGATCAGACGCACCGGCAGTCGCGCGACGCTCGATCCCGACACACTGGCGGCGCTCGCGCGCTACGACTGGCCCGGCAACGTGCGCGAGTTGCAGAACGTGATGGCCGCGCTCGTCGTGCAGGCCGGGACCCGCGGGCGGGTTGGGCCGCGGGCGCTGCCCGAGTGCATCGCGCGTATCCCCGAGTCGGGCGGAGCATCGACGCTGGACGCGGCGCGCGAGTCGTTCGAGCGGCGCTTCGTGCGCGCGGCGCTCGCGCGGGCCGGCGGACACCGCGGTCGCGCGGCCCGCGTGCTCGGCATCAGCCGGCAGGGTTTGACGAAACTTCTCCGCCGTCTCGACATCGATCCCGCGCCGCCGGCGTGCGAATCGGCTCGGATCGCCCGGTGACATGGCCCTCAGACCTGCCCGCCGCGCGGGTCGATGCGATCGCGGAGCCCGTCGCCGACGAAGTTGAAGCCGAGCACGAGGGCCGCAATCGACAGACCGGGAAAGATGGTGAGGTGCGGCGCGTCGAACAGGTGGGACCGTCCCGCATCGAGCATGGTGCCCCAGCTCGGCGTCGGCGGCTGCACGCCGAGTCCGAGGAAGCTCAAGGAGGCTTCCGCCAGAATCGCGGCGGCCATGCCGAGCGTCGCTTGGACCGCGACCGTGGGCAGCGCCGTGGGGATGACGTGCCGCGCGAGAACGCGCGCCGATCCGGCGCCGAGCGCGCGCGCCGCCTGCACGAAGTCGAGCTCGCGCGTGCGCAGGGTCACCCCGCGCACGAGGCGCGCGTAGCCGACCCAACCGATCACGCAGAGCGCGAGCACCGCGTTGACCAGGCTCGGTCCGAGCACGGCGACGAGCGCGATCGCCAGCAGAATTCCGGGAAAGGCCAGCAGGACGTCCATCACGCGGCTGATGAGATCGTCCGCCCGGCCGCCGAAGTATCCCGCCATCGCGCCGAGCAGGATGCCGAGGGTCGACGAGACCGACACGACCACGAGGCCGACGCCGAGCGACACGCGGGCGCCAAACACGATACGCGCGAACACGTCGCGGCCGAGTTCGTCGAGCCCGAAGGGGTGCGTGAGGCTCGGCCCCTGCAAGCGCAACGAGAGCTGCTGCGCGGACGGATCGTAGGGCACGATGAGCGGCCCGGCGAGCGCCGCCGCGACAGCCAGGACGACGATGAAGGCGCCCACCCGTGTCATGTCAGTCGTAGCGGATACGCGGATCGAGCACGCCGTACACGAGATCGGTGAGGAGATTCATCGCCACGTAGGTGACGGAGATGAACAGGATGCAACCCTGCACGAGCGGATAGTCCCGGAATCCGATCGCCTGCACGAGCAGCCGGCCGATTCCGGGCCACGCGAAGATGGTCTCGGTGATGATCGTTCCGGTGAGGACCGCGCCGAACTGCAGCCCGACGATCGTGACGACGGGGATGAGGCTGTTGCGGAAGGCGTGGTGCAGGACGGCGCGGGTGCGAGACAGGCCGCGCGCCCGCGCCGCCAGCACGTACGGCTCCTGAAGCTCCTCGATCAGGCTCGCGCGCGTCATGCGCGCGAGGATCGCCGAAAGCGCCGCGCCCAGCGTGACGGCTGGCAGCACGAGGTGACGCCAGTCGCCGCTGCCGGCGACCGGAAGCCATCCGAACTTGACGGCAAACAGGATGGCCAGCAGGGGACCCAGCCAGAAGTTGGGCATCGAGATCCCGGCCAGCGCGAGTGTCATGGCCACATGATCCACGGCCGTGCCGCGACAAACCGCCGCGATGATGCCGAGGGGAATCGCCAGCGCGAGCGCCACGGCCATGGCGGCCAGCGCGAGCTGCACCGTGTGCGTCAGCCGCGCGCGGATCTCGCGCGTGACCGGCGTGTTGTAACGGAGCGACGTGCCGAGGTCGGCGCGCGCCAGCCCGCGCATGAACGCCGCGTACTGCATGACCAGCGGGCGATCGAGGCCCAGACGCGCGCGCAGCTCCGCGACGTCCTGTGGCGCCGCCCCCTCGCCGAGCATCGACTGCGCCGGGTCGCCCGGCACCAGGTGCACGAGCGCGAACACGAGCGTCGCGACGCCGAGGAGCACGGGGATCGTGAGCAGCAGGCGGCGGAGCAGATACCGGAGCATCAGCGGGGCGCGGAGCGCTGACGAGCTTACCGGATCTTGCGTGAGAGCGCGAGGAGCGTGCGGTTGCGAGGCTCCATCTCGAGGGCCTGGCGTACGCTCGCGCGCGCGCCGTCGGGGTCGCCGGCTGCAAGCTGCGCCTCCGCCAGGCGGCCGAGGAGCCGGGCGTGTGGCGGGACGAGCTCACCCGCCCGGCGGAACCACTCGACGGCGGCAGGCGCGTCGGCGGCGCGCAGCGACAGTTCCGCGATGCGCGTGGCTCGTTGTGCCTGATTCGCGGGGTTCGGATCGTCTCCCGTGAGCACCTGGTACTTGAGGAGCGCCAGGCGGGCCTCCGCCAGATGCCCGAGGCCCTCGGCGGCGTCCGCGAGATACAGGAACGCGAGGGGATCGACGGGGAAACGCCCGGCGGCCTCCAGCAGCACACGCTCCGCGAATTCGGCCTCGCCGGCGACGAGCAGCGCCCGTCCGAGCAGCGTGCGGGCCTCGGAGCCTTCCCCCGCATCCACGGGCACGGCCTGGAGGGCTTCGAGCGCCTTGCTGAGCGCGATGCGGTCGCGCCCGTTCTGCGCGGTCTCCAGCCAGACGCGGCCCAGGGCGGCGTAGATGCCGGGGTGCTCCGGATAGCGTTCCGCGGCAGACCCGAGCGCGCGGATAGCCTGACTGGGCTGACCGCTGCGCGCGTACTCCAGTCCGAGCGTGACGAACCGCGCGGGACGCGCGTCGAGCGCGGTCAGTTTCTCGAGCTGTTCCAGCCCCTCCTTCGCGCGTCCGAGCTCGCGAAAGAGATCCGCCAGCTCCTCACGGGCGACGACGAGGCCCGGCGCGACCCTCACGGCGTGCTCGAGCGCCTGCAGCGCCTCCTGCGGCCGGCCGGTGCTGCGGAGGCACAAGCCGAGCAGGTAATGCGCTTCGGCGAACCGCTCGTCGAGGGCCACGGCCTGTCTGAGCGGCTGCACGCCGCCGGCCGGGTCGCCACCGCGGTAGCGCGCGAGGGCGAGCTTGTAAAGGACGCGCGAAGAATGGTCGTCCAAACGGATGTACTCGGCGTACCGGTCGGCCGCGCGGGCGTAGTTCTTGACCTCGAGATGCACGTCGCCGAGCGCCTCGATCGGGCGCGTGGCCGTCGGGTCGAGCCGCCACGCGCGGCGCAGATCCCGCTCGGCCGCCGCGAGTTGGCGCTGCCGCCAGTAGGTCTCGCCCCGCCGGAGGTAGGCCAGCATCGAGTCATCCTTGAGGGCGATCGCGCCGCTGAACGCCTCGATCGCCTCGAAGGTCTGGTCGGCGTCGAGCGCCGCGTTGCCGGCGGCGATGAGCTGCCGGAAGGCCTGTTCGCGGGCGAGGGTCACGTAGGCGAAGAGACCCCCGCCGATGACGGCCGCCAGGGCGAGCAGAACGAGCAGGCGCTTCACGCCCCTTATCCTAGCAAAATCGGAACTTCCGGGGCTGGGGCGGGTCTAAGTTTGACAGCGGACCCACGGGAGCGAAAACCCGGCCACCCGAACCATGGCGGCGGCCGGGTGTATTCGGCCGGAGGGATGGTAAGATGGCCCAGGGATTGTCGGTGAAACAAGCCCGAGCTATCACCTGGTCGGAGGTCGGCACCCGCGAAGCGGCGCTCATCCAGCGCTGCGCGCTCGGCGACGATGATGCCTGCGGGGAGCTGGTCGGTGAACACCAGCGTATGGTCTACCAGTTGGGGATGCAGCTGCTGGGCGACCACAACGAGGCGCTCGACCTGTCCCAGGAAGTCTTCCTTCGCGTCTTCCGCACCATCCACCGATTCCGCGGGCAGTCGGCGCTGCGCACCTGGATCTATCGCATCGTGGTGAATCAGGCGCGCAACCGCCTGCGCTGGTGGCGGCGGCGCAACCGCGCACAGCAGGTTTCGCTCGAAGAGCACGTCCGCCATCACGGCGACGTGCCGGCGCCCGACAACCCGACCTCGCCGGATCGGGCCTTTGGCCAGAAGCAGCTCGCCTCGAGCATCCGGGGCGCGCTCGAGGCCTTGCCCTTCGAGCAGAAGACGGCCATCGTCCTGCGGGAGATCGACGGGCTGAGCTACGACGAAATCGCGTCTTCGCTCGGCGTGGCGGTCGGCACGGTGAAATCGAGACTGGCCCGCGCGCGCGAGTCGCTGCGGGCGCGGCTGAGGGATGTATGACGACACTGAGCTGTGCGGCGGCGCGACGGCGCCTGACGGCGTTCCACGATCGCGAGTTGCCCGTGCGGCAGATGTTCGCGGTCGAAGCTCACCTCGAGGGTTGTGCGGCGTGCGCGGCTGACGCGGCGCGGCTGCAAGTCATCGGCGACCTGCTGCGCGACGGCGCGGCCGAACTGCAGCCGGCGGCCGGCGAGCTGGACGGCCTGCAGGCCGGCGTGATCAGCCGGATGCGGGCCGAGTACGACCAGTCGTGGCGCGGCCGCTTCGAGCGGACCTTCGAAGACATGCACCTCGTCTGGATCGGCCTCAGCTCGGCGGTGGCCACGGTGATCTGCGTGGCCGTCGCGCTGGCGTGCCTCGAGTTCGCCTCGCCGGAGCGTGATGATTCGCTGGCCGGCATCATCGCCGCGATCCAGTCGTCGAACGCCAGCTTCGTGCGGCAGACCACTGGCCATGACGAGATCGGATCGGCAATGGAGCGGTCGATGTCGGAGGAAGAGGCCATCCTCGCGCTGGCCTCGGTCGTCACCCGTGACGGCCGCCTGATCGATCCGCGCCTCGTCAGCAACGGGCGCGACCGGCAGCAGATTGACGATCTGCTCAACGCCATCTCGACGGCGCGCTTCGAGCCGGCGCGCTACACCGGCTCGCCCATGCCGACCAACGTCAACGTGCTGTGGCTGCTCGCGCGCACGACGGTGCGCGGCAAGATCATTTCCTGATCGCGGGTTTCGTCAGCGTCCCACGGCGGCCGTCGCGACGTTGTTCATCGCGTCGGTCGCCCGGATGATGACGCCCTTCTGCGCGGCATCGCCCTCCAGCGCCAGTTCGAACTCCTCGACGCGTGAGTCGGGGATCCCGTCCTTCGGGTAGATCATGCGCCAGCGGTCCGCGTCGAGCGAGTACTCGACGCGCTTGACCGGAGAGTGATCGTCCCGGACGACGAAGGTCAACGTCGCGGGGCCGCCGGACCGCCGCGGCGTCGTGATCTGGATCTGCGGGGACGTGTTGTCGATGTCGAACGCGGAGCTCTCCGCTTCGCCGGTGAGCGCTGTCGGCGGGGCGTTGGTCGGCGCATCGGCAGCCACGATCTTGATCGTGTACGACCCATCGGGCACCGACGTCGTGTCCCACACGACGATCGGATCCCACAGGCCGCGTTTCAGCACCTTCCACGCGGTTTCCCCTTCACGCCGGTAGAGCACGTCGTACTGCAGCGTGTCGTCGTTGTCGTCGCGCGCGTTCCACACGAACGTCTGCAGGCCCTTCTGGTAGAGGCGCCGCCCGAGCGGAGGCGCGGGCGAGCCGCTGGCGCCCGGCTGCGCGGCTGGCGGCTGGCCGGGGCGCCCGTCGACCGGCGTCGCGTCGAAGCCGGCGATTTCCATCTGGTCGCTGGTGGGGAAGGGCCGCTGAAACACCGTGCCGGGTGGATGCACCGTGATGTTGCCCACGACGGGCCGCGTGTTGCGCGGCAGGAAGGCGGCCGTGACCGAGGTCAGGACGGGCGGATTGTCGCCAGGCTTGCCGGTCTCGGAGAGCACGGCGCGCCACTGCAGATAGCGGGCCTTGGGACTTCGGATCTGCTCACCGTTCGCGTCCGCGTACGGCCCGGCCCAGTCGCTCCACGTCTCGTCCGGTGTGGCGGTGTTGCCCGAGCGCGTGAACATCTCGACCCGGCCGCCGCCGTTCGCGCGCCAGCGCACGGCGCCCCAGGACGCGATCGTCTGCGCGTCGCGAACCTCGGAGAGATACACGCCCCGCGGCGCGCGATCGCTCGTGAGCCGGAACACCTTGCCCGGATTCGCCGTGACGAACGTCAGGCGTCCGTCGGGTTGCTGGAGGAAGCGCGTCACCTGCTGGGCTTCCGCGCGCCCGATGAGCGTGACGGTAGCCGGCTCGCCCGACACACGGAAGATCCGGCCGGCGCCGCCGGTGCCGACGATGAGCGCGCCCGTCGCATCGAACGCGAGATCGTACGGCGTGTCGTCGGCCGACTCCCATCGAACGTCCCAGAGGCCGTCCGGCATGATGCGGTAGACGGCGCCACGCCCCTGCCCACCGCCCTCCCGCCGCGCCGCGCCGGCCTCGCGTTGGGCCGCGCCGGTATCGATGATGGTGATCCCGGAGATTTCCGCCGACACACTCGGCACCGGGATGGACCGGGCCGGTTCGGGTGTTGGCGGCTGGGATGGCCGCTCCGATTCCGCTTTCGCGCCGACGGCCCCGGCGTAGATCACGCCCGTGTCATCGAGCCGCAAGGCGTGGATTTCCTTGAACGGAGACTCCAGCAGCACGAAGCCCTTGCCGTTGCGATCGATGCGGAAGACTCGACCAGGTGAGTCCGTCCCGGCGAGCAGCCGCCCCTCGCGATCGAAGGCGAGCGCGACAACGTTCGTGCTCTTCGTCGTATAGAACGGCTTGCCCTGGCCGGTGCGCGAGATCTGATAGATGACGCCCTTCTCCCCGGTGCCGGCATAGACGGTGCCCTCGCCATCGACCGCCAGCGACCAGATGTACTTGTCCTCCGGATCGAAAAAAATGGCCGACGTGCCGTCAGCCGCGACGCGATAGACCTTGCCGTCGGGCGAGGTCGCGGCGTAGAGGCCGCCGTCGGGCGCGGCGGCGAGCGCGTGCACTTCGAGCTCTTCGGCATCGAAGACCACGGTGGTCTGACCGTTCGCCGCCACGCGATAGACACGGCCGTCGTGGCCGCTCGCGACGGAACTCGCGCCGGCCGGGCCGCTCACGATGGTCCAGAGCACCGGCGAGCCCGGCTCGGCGACCTTCTCGATGGCCGGGCCCAGAACAACCCGGCCGTCGCTGTCGATGGACAGGTTCTCGACCTCACCTTTGAGGAAGTCGGCCTGCGTCGCGACCACCCAGAAGACGGGCATGGCGGCGCTGACGAGCGCGGCGTAGACGACGGCGATAGCGAGCGCAGCGAAAAACGTCGATCGCATGGGCATGGGGCAGCGGAGCATCACCGCGGGGGTTCCACTTTGATCGTCAACAATCGCGAGCCGCTCACGGCGAAGTCGGTTGTCACGTCCGAGGCCTCGAGTACGGCGCTGCGGAGCGGCGAGAAGCGGCCGCCGGCGCGATCGGCTTCGAGGACGGCGAGCACCGACGGCGGCAGGGAAGGCAGAGGCTCTCCTTGCACGACGGCGCCGGCGCTTGGCGCATACACGCGCACGTACAGCCGATTGCGCTTGCGCGCGTCATTCAGGCGCAGGATGAGTTGGTCGACCGCCAGCGCGGGTTCGCCGCGGCGCAGCTCCCGCTGTTCCCACTGCGTGAGGTGCGCCGCGTCGGCCACGAAGATCGAGAGCGACTCGGGCGCGTTGGCCGGAAGCGTCACCGGCACCGTGAAGGTGCGCTCCTCGCCGCCGTAGGTGCGGATCACGAGTTTCAGCGGCAGCGTCTGGCCGGCGCGCGGCCGGGCTGCGTCGAGCCAGACCCGTTCGAGCATTGCCGTTCGCGGCTTCTCGGTCGCCTCGATCGAGACGTCCACGCCCTCGAGCCGCACCGGTTCCAGCGTGTTGCCCATGAGCAGCGCGACCGGCCCGGCGACGTAGCTGCTCGTGGCCGAGACCGCGTCAGGCCCGGAGAACAAATCGTCAAACGCGATCGGACTGTGGCCGGCCACGCGAATCGATCCCGTGACGGCGAACGTGGCGGAGCCGATCTGACGCTCGAACGACGTGATCGTATTGACGACGGTCAGGAACGTGGCGAGCGGCGTGAAGAACTCGTCGTTGACGACCTCGAAGGCGAGCGCGCGCGCCGCGCCGCGATCCGAATCGAGCGTGATGCGCACGGGAATCAGCCGGGGCCCCGGCCCGAGCGTCCCGGCGATGGCCGTCGCCCGATCCTGCTCGACCGTGCCGATGATGTCGCCGAGTGCCGAGATCTTGAACGACGTCATCAGGCTCGGCAGTAGGGTGTACACGTGCGCGCGCGTCATCGGGAACTGTGTCGGCCCGAGGTTGAAAAACGAGTGGCCGAACGCGTAGACACGCGAGCCGTCGACGTGTGTCACGGTGCCGGTGGCGCCGATTTCGTAGTCGCCGCGCACGAGGCTGACGCCGACGGCGTCGCCAGGCTGAAGAGACCCGGCGGGTTGCGCCTGGCCGGACGCGTGGAGACTACCCGCCACGGGTGCGAACCCCGCGCCGCGGAACGCGTCCTGCAGAAGGTCCGCCGCCCGCCCGGAGAAGCCGCCGATCACGAGCGGCGTGGCGATGGGCTGAAGCCGCACGCCAAGCTGCGCGGCCATCTGCCGCGGCAACCCGATCGCGTCCACCTCGTCCGGGCGCTCGGCAAACGACTGCACGCGGCGGTACATCTCCCGGAGGGCCGACGCGAGCCGCTCCGGCGTCACGGGGAGATCGAGGCGCGGCCGCGTCGACGCGGCGCGAACCGCAGGCTGCGCGACGGCGTCGATCATCTCGCTGATGGGCGTGATCCCGGCGATCGCTTCCTTGGAGAAGGCGCCGAGCGCATACGACACGGCGCCGACGAGACGGCCGTCGATGTAGACCGGGCTTCCGCTCATGCCCTCGATCACGCCCGTCTCGGCGAGCGGACCGCCTTCGAGGCGCGCGAGGATCAGATCGCGCTTCGGGCCCAGCACGTTGCGCAGCACGCCGAGGATGTGCGCCTTGAACTCCTCGCGGGCGTCGCCCATGAAGACGGTGCGCCCGAGGCCGACCATGCCGGGCCGGATCTCGCTGACGGGCATGAACGACGTCGTGGCGGGAACCGCCACGTGGGTGACGGCCAGGAGCGCGGCGGCGACCAGCGCCGGAGGAACTCTCATGACACCCTGATGGTCTTACGGGAGAGGTGAGCCAAGAACCAGTTATAGCGAACCAAGTCATTGAGGGTCAAGGGGAAGGGCGTGTTTGACAGGGCCCGCGAGCGTCTGTTATCGTCACCGTCGTCGTGACCAACGTCGTCTCCTTTGGCCGGCCGTTTGCGAGCGATGGCGCCCCCACGGCGGGTGTGCCGTCTCGCTGGTGGTGGTATGACGGCCGGACTGAAGGGGCTTCGCGCCGGGTCTGACACGCCAGACAGCAGCGATTCCAGCGAGCCTCTTCAGCCCGACCGGGCGAAGGGGCTTTTTTGTGCGTACGCGACTTCCATGAGGGAACGACCGGCCCTGTGCGTGACCGTGACCGCGCCCACGATGCGCGAGCTTCGCGCGTGCCGCGACAACGTCGGCGAAGCCGACCTCGTCGAGTTGCGCCTCGACTCGGTGGCCGATCCCGATGTGTCCGCAGCGCTCGCGGATCGCCGGCGGCCGGTTGTCGTGACCTGCCGGCCGGTGTGGGAGGGCGGGACCTTCAGCGGTTCGGAAGAGGAACGGCGGCGGATCCTCGTGTCGGCGCTGGACCGCGGCGCGGAGTACGTGGACGTCGAGTGGCGCGCGGGATTCGACGATCTGGTGCGCAGGCGCGGAGGGCGGGGCATCGTGCTGTCGATGCACGAGTTCGGACCGCCGCCGGCCGATCTGGCCGATCGGTATCGTCTGATGCGGGCCACGGGCGCCGAGATCCTGAAAATCGCCGTCAACGCCGAGCGACTCGCCGAGACGTTGCCGCTGCTGCAGTTGGGGCGAGAGGCGCGGGGCGGCCGGGCGGCGTTCGTGGCGATGGGCGCCGCGGGACTCGCGACGCGCGTCCTCGCCGCGCGCTTCGGATCGTGCTGGACGTATGCGGGCGCGGAAACAGCCTTGGGACAGATTCCTGCCGCGCGCCTGCTGAAGGAGTTCCGCCTCAGGGCGGTGACAGAGGCGACTGACGTCTACGCGGTCGTCGGGCGCCCGATCGACCACTCGGTCTCGCCGGCCATGCACAA
>CAYHSN010000004.1:0-10705 GCA_964359235.1 uncultured Vicinamibacterales bacterium
TGAGAAGAAATCCGTAGCGCAGGCCTTTCAGGCCTGCTTTGTCGGGCAGCCCTGACCGCCTCCGCCAAGGCTACGGCGGTCCGCCGAAGCCTCGAGCGAAGGCGGAAGGGCTGCGCTACACGACGGCGATTTCTTCTCAGGCTCTCAGTCCTCAGTTGTCAGTTGTCAGTCGTCAGTCGTCAGTGCCCAGTTCTCATCATGGCGGCTCAGGCCGCGAGGAGCTCGTCGTAGAGCGCCTCGATCGCGCGCACCGTGCCTTTGATGTCGTACAGCGCTTCGACACGGCGCCGGCCCGCCTCGCCCATCGCGCGCGCGCGATCGGGATGTTCCAGCATCCAGCGGATCGCGTCGGCCATGCGCGCGGGGTCGTCCGGCGGCACGAGCAGGCCCGTGTCGCCGTGGACGCAGATCTCGCGCGGGCCGCCGTGATCGGTCGCGACAATGGGCCTCGAGCTGGCCATCGCCTCGAGCAGCACGAGCCCGAAGGGTTCAGGCTGGCGAGACGGCAGAACGAGCAGACTCAGCGCGCGGTACACCTCGGGCATGTCCGACGGCCGATAGCGCCAGCCCGCAAAACGCACGACGTCGGCGAGACCGAGCGTCGAGGCGAGCGATTCGAGCTCGCGCGCGTACGCGTCCTGTCCCTCGATCGGCCCACCCACGACGACGAAGCGGGCGTCCGGCGACACGGCGCGCAGCACCGCGACCGCGCGCAGGAACACGTCGACGCCCTTCCACGCGTCGAGCCGGCACACGACGCCGACGAGCGGCGCGCCGGCCGGGAATCCGAGTTCGGCGTGAATCCGGCCATCGGGCGGCCCGGGGCTGAATGCCTCGACGTCGACGCCGTTCGGGATCTTGCGCGCGTTGGGTGCGAGGCCACCCCGGCCCTGCTCGAACATACGCCCCACGGCGTCGCTCGTGACGATGACGCGGTTCGACGAGCGCGCCAGGAACCGCTCCACGCGGCGCACCAGGCCCGACTGCCAGACGATCTCGCGCACGTGCCAGACATGCGGCCGGCGCGTCACGAGCGCCGTGCCGATGCCGTAGAGGTTATGAATCGTGTTCGTGTGAATGATGGCGACGTCTCGCTCGGCCACGATCCGCGCCAGGCGCCGGATCGCGCCGGGATAATTCGCCAGGAACGGGGCGAGAAACCACCGCCCGCGCCGTGCGGTCAGCTTTTTCATCCGATCGACGATGAGCACGTCGCAGCCCACCTGCTGCAGCCGTGCGACGAGCGGACCCTCGGCCGGGAGCGCGACGATCGGATGGAACCTCGCGCGATCGAGACGCTCGACGAGGCACACGAGCGAGACGTCCGAGCCGCCGATCTCGGACGTGGTATGCAGGTAGAGGACGTTACGCGGCACGCCGGCTCGCGCGCCGCGCGAGGGCGGCGTCATAGATCGCCTCGTAGCGCTCGGCCACGCGGTCCCAGGCGAACGCGCGCGCCCGCTCGAGACCGCGCCCCGCCCAGGCGTCGCGCTCGTCGCGACTCGCGAGCAGGCGGCACAGCGTCGGCCCGAGATCGCCATCGGAGACGATGAGGCCGTAGCGCCCGTCGTCGAGCACCTCGCGTGCGCCGGGGTTCAGCGTCGCCACGACCGCCGTGCCGGCCGCCATCGCTTCGACGTACGGCCGGCCGAATCCTTCGTACGAGCTGGGCAGGCACATCACCCACGCCGCGCGATACAGCGCGGCGAGCCGGTCGTCATCGATCGTCCCGAACCACTCGACGCCGTCACCGCCGGCACGATCCGGGCTCACGACCCACAGTCGCGCGTCGGGCACCTGCGGCCGCACGCCGCGCCGGAAGACCTCGAGCAGCAGGTCTCCTCGCTTGCGGCTGTCGATCTCCCCGACAAACAGGATCGTCGGCTGGGGAGCCTTCGGCTCGCCGGTCGGCGCGAACCGCTCGATCTCGACACCGTTCGGCACGACCTCATCCAGCCGGAAGAAATGGCGGCCCGTCTCGCGCGACACGGCGACGACCGCGTCCGCGCGCAGCGTGGAGACCAGTTCGCACGCGTAGAAGTAGCCGTGAAGGAGCAGGAGCTTCGGCGAGCGGCGGCGCCAGCCGTTGTGAATCGCTTCGGCGAGCGAGGACCCGTGCAGCGTGCGGACGACCGGAGGGGCAGACGCGCGCGGGATCAGTTGATCGTCGCCCTGGGCGTGCACGACATCGAAGCGCGAGAAGTCCTGACGCGCGACCTGCCAGGGAAACCTGAACGGCGCGAGTGTCGGTTGGGCCACTCCCTCGGATCCCAGCACGACGCCCTCGTAGCGCGCGCCGGGCGGCTTCGGATCCTGGCTGATCATCGTGACGGCGTGGCCGCGCGAGACGAGCGTGTTGGCCAACCCGTGCGCGAAGTGTCCGGCGCCGCCGCGCGACCGGCTTGGGAGAAAGCGCTGGATCATCGCGATCCTACGCATGGCCGATGCTGCGGTAGACCTGCAGGACGGCGCGCGAGGTCGCGTCCCACGTGAACCCGGCCGCGTGCCGGAGCCCGCGCGCCTGACGCTCCGCTCTCACGCGCGCATTCGTCACAACCTCTGCGACCCGCTCGGCCATCCGCGCCTCGTCGTCCGGATCCTCAACGAGCGCGGCGTCACCGACGACCTCCGGCAGCGACCCGCGGTTCGAACACACGACGGGCGTGCCGCAGGCCATCGCTTCGAGCGGTGGCAGGCCGAAACCCGCGTAGAGCGGCGGATAGAGCAGCACGTCGGCCGCCGCGTAGATGCCGGGCAGCTCCTCGAACGCGACGCGGCCGAGCTCGCGGACGCGCGCGCCGAGACCGAGCCGATCGATGAGCGCCCGGTGCTCGGCCGTGAGCGGGTCGCCGACCTTCACGAGGCGCGCGTCGAGGCCCAGGCGCCGCACCAGCCGGTCGACGATCGCGATGACGCGCGGCAGGTTCATGTAGGCCTGCGTGTGCCCGACGTGCAGAATCGTCGGTCCCTCGAAGCCGAGCCGCCGGCGCAGCGCCTCACGGTCGTCCGGCGGGCGAAACGCCGGATCGATGCCCAGGTGGACGATGGTGACGCGCTCGGGCGGATAGTCAATCAGCTCAAGGAGGTCGTCGCGCGAGGCGCGTGACGCCGCGATGACGCGCGCCACCCGGCGGATCGCGCCGAGGCTGTACCGCAGCGAGAGTCTCGTCCGCAGACTCACGCCCGGCACTTTGACGACGGTCGCGTCGTGAAACGTGACGACGGTCCGATCGGGAGGCAGGCTGTAGGCCAGGTGGCCGTAGCCATGATCGAGGATGTGATTGATGTCGGCGCCGGACGCCCGGGCGTAGCGTTGGTAGCGCACGTACTGGTCCCAGTGCCGCGACCACGGCGGCGCGAGACGCGCGGCCGGCAACACGCGCTCGCCCACGGCGTCACCGGGCCCGACGAGCGCCGTGAGACCGCGCCGGAGCTGATCGGCGTAGATCTGCATGCTCTTCCGGTACGGGTCGGGGAACGCGCGGAAGAGCGCGATGGTCATCCGGTGGCCGCCGGGTTCGGTCGAGACGTCGTACGCTCGCCTCGCATCCCCACGACGCGCGCCGGGTTGCCGACGGCAATGGCGCCCGGCGGCACGTCGCGCGTCACGACCGCTCCGGCGCCGATGACGGCGCCACGCCCGATGCGCACGCCGTCGAGCAGGATCGCCGAATTGCCGATCCACACGTCGTCCTCGATCGTGATCCCCTTGCGCGTCACACCCTGCTCGTGGATTGGCACGTGGAGATCGTGAAACGCGTGGTCCTCGGCCAGCACGTGCACGGCGGCGCCAAGCGTGGCGTGCCGTCCGATGGCGATGCCGCCGCCCGCGCCGAGCATGCAGCGCGGACCGATGTAGGTGCCCTCGCCGATCGTCGCCCCGACGCCGGGGTTGTCGAGCGTGCTGGTCGCCTGCACCCAGACGTGCTCGCGAATGCGCACGTGATCGCCGATGCGGACGCCCTCGCGCGAGAGGCCGCTGATCGACGAGCCGTCGCCGATGTAGACGTTGCGGCCGACCGAGATGTAGCGCGGGAAGTGCAGGCGGACGCGGCGGCCGACGAAGAAGCGCCCGCCGCAGGCGCCGAGCCGCCAGCGCCGGACGAGCCCGCGCGCCCAGGGCATCGCGCCGCGGCGCCACAGGTAGCCCGCCACGTCTCGCAGCGGCAGCGAGACGGTGCCAATCGCGGCGGGGCGCCCGAGCGCAACACGATAGAGACGCGTCTTGAGGCTCATGCGGCCTTCCCTTCCCGCGCGCTGGTGCCGCCGGCCAGCTCGGCGTAGAGCGCCTCTAACCGGCGGGCCATCACGGGCGCCGATAACTCCCGGCCGGCGCGCGCGCGGCCGGCGTCTCCCATCCGCGCGCGCAGATCCCTGTCGCCGAACAGCCGCACGAGCGCGGCCGCCAGCGCGCCGGCGTCGCCGGGGGGCACGAGCACGCCCGTGACCTCTGGCTCGACGATCTCGAGCGGCCCGCCTTCGGCCGACGCGACGACCGGCCTGGCCGCGAGCATGGCCTCAAGGATGACGAGCCCGAATGGCTCCGGCGCGATCGCGCTGTGCACCACGACGTCCGCCTCGGCCAGAAACGGCGCGACGCTCGCCTGATGGCCGGCGAAGCGCACGGCGGGCCCCAGATCCAGCGAGGCGACAAGCGAACGGAGTTCGGCGTGGTACTCGGGTTCGAGACCCATGAGCGAGCCGCCGACCACGATGAAGCGCGCGTTCGGCACGGACCGCCGCGCGATCGCGGCCGCGCGCAGAAACACGTGGGCGCCTTTCCAGCGCTGCAGCCGCCCGCACCAGATCGCGACGGGCGCGCGGCCGCCCGCGCTCTCCTCAGTCGGCACGCGTGGGAGATCGAGGGCATCGAGACCGTTCGGAATGTGCAGGATCCTCGCCGATCGGACCGGCCGGCGGGCCACCCGCTCGGCCAGGAACCGTGACGGCGTCACGGCGGCGGCGGCTGGCACCAGGCGCGCGACGCGGGTCAGGAGTCCCTGCGCGTTCCATCCGCGTTCCGGCACGTCGTGCACGTGGTACAGGTTCGGCACGCCGCTCAGGCGCGCCGCGAGACCGCCGTACAGGTGCGCGCCCATGCCGTTGCCGTGAACCAGCGCCGCGCGCGTGTGGGCGATTAGCGCGCGGAGCCGCCTCACGGCCGACAGACCTGACGCCACCTGGCGGAACCCGCCCGCCGGGATGACCGTCACGTCGACACCCGCGCCACGGCGAAGCTCCTCGACGAACGGGCCGTCGCGTAAACAGCACACGTGGGGCGGGAAGCGATCGCGATCGAGGTGCCGAAGCAGCGCGAGCAGGACCACCTCGGCGCCGCCCCGTTCGGCGCCCGCGTTCACGAACAGCACCGGCGCGACGTGCGGAGCCATTACCCGGATGCGGCGGCGGGCGTGGGTTCCTGCTCCTCGCCCGTCGCGATCCACTCGGGCTGGGCGCCGGTGGTGATCGCCCACTGGCGCCAGTGCTCCAGCTCGATCATCCGGACGAGCGCGCCGACAGAAAACCAGAAATAGAAGTTGCTCGGCGCGTGATCGATCGAGGTGCTCACCGGCATCAGCAACACGACCAGCAGGACGTACCCGACCAGCCCAAGCCAGAGCAATCCTTCGGGTGCTCTCGCCATCATGGTGCGGTTCCTCACCACGAGCGCCACGATGGCGAGCACGACCGAGAAAAACGCGAGGAGTCCCGGCCACCCCATCTCGACCGCGAGGATGCCGAAGTAACTCTCCATCAGCACGACCTGATAGAACTCGGAGAAATGCCGCGCCCCGATGGTCGCCACGCCAAGACCGGCGCCCAGGGGATTCTCGAGCAGGGGCGACAGGAACAACTGGCCGAAGTACGTGCGCTGGAAGCGTGTGACGTGCTCGGCCGACGCGATCGAGTCGAAGCGATCCTGCACGCCCGGTCCCAGCACGACGAACCCGTAGGCGAGCACGGTGTACAACGCGATGCCCCAGAGGCCCATTCTGGCGATCCGGCCCGACATGAGGAACGCCAGGGAGAGGCTGGCGCTCGCGACGATCAGGGACGCTCGCGATCCCGACGCGAGCATGGCCAGGATCACCAGCACCATCGCCACGCCGGCGACGATGCGCGTCCACCGGCCGATGCGCGGAATTGTCAGCAGCGCCGCGATGGCGATAGCGTTGAAGGACAGGTACGCGCCGTACTGCCCTGACGACGTGAACGTCCCGGGCACGCGCCACACACTCACGTCCGACGCGCCCGTGGGCGTATAGAACACGGCGGCGTAGCTCCCGCCCAGACGCTGCAACCCCGCCGGCCCGGCGAAGAACAGGTAGATGCCGAAAAGCGACACCCCGATGGCGTAAACCGCCATCGCCGTGAGGAGCCGCCTGAGATCGTCACCGGAGCGCACGAAGTAGTACCCGACTATCAGCAACGGCATGTAGAAGATCCGCTGCTTCACCGCGACCAGCTCGGAGAGCAGGTTCGTGGGTGACGGCACCAGGATGTAGACGAGCAGCAGCCCGATGAACAGGGCGAGGGTGCCGGTCAGGGTCCGCGCCAACGGCGGCGGATTCAGGACACGCTCCAGGTTCGGCAGCAGCACGAGGATGTAGACGAACAGGAGGATGAGGTCTTTGTAGATGAACGGCAGCTTGGCCGGGTACAGGATGTTGATGACCAGGCCCTCGACGCACGTGTAGAAGAACGCGAAGTGCACGAGGAAATGGGCGAGCGGGCTCATGCGGATCCCTCTTCGCGGTGCCCGGGCTTGCGAAAGACGCCGATGAGGTCGAGCCCATCGCGGCCGGTGAGCCGTTCGATCGCCCGCGTGATCGGCTGCAACCCCCCGCGCGACACGACGCGAACCCACAGACCCGCTGTCGGGTGATGCATGGAGGCCGCCTCCCACTCCCACAGCGCCATCGACAGGCGGTGATGCACCGCCTCGATGCCGACCACGTCGAGTCCCGCGTGAGACGCCATCGCGGCGTAGCCTTCGCGCGTGAACCGGTGCAGATGCCCCACCGCTCGCTCCCAGGCTTCGTAGCCGCCGCTGAGGAAGCAGTTGCCCTCCTGCCAGCGCGCGGGAAGCAGGCGGTGCAACACCCGCCTGACCGGGAATCCGTAGCGGCCGAGGAACCTGGCGTTCTGGGAAATCACCACGGCCCGTCCGCCGGGCCGCAGGACGCGACCGATCTCAGCCAGGAAGCGCGCCGGATCGTCCAGATGTTCGAGCACCTGATTGCTGAAGACCTTCGTGACGCTGCCGTTCCTGAACGGCAGCACATGGGCGTCGGCGCTGACCAGGCTGAACGGGTGCGCCGCGCGCGCCTGCCTCGCAAGTTCGCGGCTGCTTTCGTACATCCCTTCGAAGCGATCCACGAGAATCGCGTGCCGCACGGCGGGCGCAAGCCGCCCCATGTAGTAGGCGCCGCCCCCGCCGACATCCACCAGCACGTCATCCGATCGCAACTCGAGATAGCGCCGGCCGGCCGCGTGGCAGTAATCACGGTAGAGCGATTGCTTGAACCGACGCCAGAGGACCGCCGGCGCGAAGCGATCGGCGACGGACACCGCGGGAGCGCTCATCGTTTCAGCTCGTACCCTTTGTGCTCCAGCCGATCCTGTTCCTCGGTCTCGGACGTGAGTCCGCGGCGATCGACGAGGTAGCGCCACGCGAAGCTCGCGAGACGACGCGGCACGACCGTCACCTGGTTTCGCGCCACCGCCGCAAAGCTCACCGGGCCGCGGTTGGGCACCAGGTTGGCGCCCCATTGGAACGCGAACCCCACGTTCCACGCCACGAGCAGCGCCAGGGCGGCGGGCACGAGCGGCCGAAGGACGTTCGCGCGCGCCAGCGCGCGCTCGGCCGCCTCGACGGCAATCGCGGCGCCCAGCACGAAGGCCGGCGTGAACGACACGAAGAACCGGTTGCCGAAGGACGACTGCCCGTGCCAGTTCTGATAGCTCGCCACGGCGTAGTAGAAAAGCGCGAATGCCGCCAGCAGCGGGCCGGCGGCGCGCGCGTCGCGTCGCGCCAGCACGATGAGGCCGATCACGGCCAGCAGCACGACCGGCGTCCAGACGAACAACCCGTGCTCGCTGGAGAATCCCACCTGCCACAGCCGCGGCGTCGTCCAGAAGAACTGGTCGCGGTAGCCGGTCGCGAGCGGCGATCCGTGCACGATCCATTTGACGAAGACGTGCGGCGCGATCGCGACGAGGGCGCCTGCCGCGAAGGCCGCGGCTGCCGCGATCGTCGCGGGCGCACGCGCGGGATCAGTGTGTCGGCGCCCGCCGACGAGCTCGACCGCCGCCAGGAGCATGAACAGCCCGTTGAGGTAATACACGTCGATCATCAGGCCGGCCATCAGGCCCCACACGGCCCACGCGCGCGTCGCAAGTCCGAAGGGCCGTGTCCGCAGCCAATACCACACGAAGAGCGCGACGGCGAACGCCGAGAGCCCGTGCACGTGAAAGGGAAGGAAGTACATGTAGACCGGCAACGACGAGGCCCACCACATCGCCAGCGCGCCCAGGATCGCCGCGCGCGCGCCTGTCACGCGCGCGGCGATGGCGTGCCCGAGCACGATCGCCAGCCACCCGTAGCACGCGGTCCCGATCGCGCACAACCAGCGGTACGGCACCGAAAAGCCGTCGGCGGGAACGCCGGCCGAGAGCAGGTTGGCGAGCGCGACGACGACGTGTGCCGCGAGGAAGAACGGCAGCCACAGGATGGCCGGCCCGACCGCCCACTGGTTGATCGCGCGCCCAGTGGCCGCGCGCATGGACGGGCGCAGGTCGCCGCGCTCGTCGAAGTAGATTCCCCGAAACAGCGGGTCGGCGCGCCGGAACTCGTTCTCGAAGTCGAGATCGCCATCGATCACGGCCGAGCGCACGTAGGCATAGTAGCCGTTGCCGTCGCCCCGGAGGTACGGGTTGACGAGCGGGAGCGACAGCACGAACAGGCCGGCGAGCACCCAGCGCGCGCCCGGGCCGCGGCTCACGCGGGCCCTCGCCCATCGGCCCGCACCAGAAACGGTCCGAGCGCGAGCGCGTCGAGGTGACCGAGCTGGAACGCGCGGACCGCGTCGGCGGGGCTGCACACGATCGGCTCCTCGTGCATGTTGAAGCTCGTGTTGATGAGCGAGGGGATGCCGGTGCGCCGGAAGTACTGCCGCAGCACCTCGTCATAGAACGGCTCGATCTCGCGCGTGATGATCTGCGGCCGCGCCGTGCCATCCAGGTGCACGACGGCCGGCGAGATCTGGCGCATCCACGGCGTGCAGGTGCGCGTGATGGTCATGAACTCGGCCGTGTAGCGGCAGGCATCGAGATCCTCGTAGCAGCGGTCGGCCTCGCCGGCGAGCGTGACGGGCGCGAACGGCATGAACTCGGTGCGTTGCAGGCGCTTGTTCAGCCAGTCGTTCACCGTGGGATCGGTCGTCTGGTAGAGGATCGTGCGGTGCCCGAGCGCGCGCGGCCCGAACTCCATGCGACCGCGGAAGATCGCGACGACCTTGCCGGCCGCGAGCAGGTCGGCGACGCGCGCGGCCAGGTCGGCGTCCTCGAGCCTGGCGCCCGCGAGCCTCTGCTCGGCGAGGGCCACCGCCATCTCGGCCTCGGTGAATGCGACGCCGAGATACACGTCGCGCAGACGGAAGGGCCGGATCGGCTTCCGCTGCGCGGCCGCGCACAGCGCCGATCCCAGTCCCAGCCCCTCGTCGCCCATCGCGGGAAACACGTAGACCTCGTCGATCTCGTCGAGCGCGGTGATGGCCTGATTCAGCCGAACGTTACCAAACACGCCGCCGGCGAGCGCGACCTTTCTGAGCCCGGTTCTCTGCGCGGCGTTCCGCACGAGCGCCGTCACGACTTCCTCGAGTCGCCGCTGCGCCGTGGCCGCGATGTCTTCGCGCGCGACGCCGTCCAGTTGTCGCTTGAGCGCCACGGGATCGAGCCGAGACCGGACGGTGAGGCCGTCCACGTCGAGGATCGATCGCATCACGCGATAGCACGGCGCGTCGCGGTCGCCGTACGCCGCCAGTCCGGTAATCTTCCCGCCGTGCTTCATGTGGTGGAAGCCGCAGATGGCGGTGAGCACCTCCCAGAACTCGCCGGAGGAGTGCGGATAGAACGTGCGCGCGATGATCCGCAGGCGTCCCTTGCGTCCGATTGCGACGATGCCGCTCTTGAGCGCGCCGACGCCGTCGCACGTGATGACCAGGCACTCGTCCATCGCGCTCGTGTAGTACGCCCCGGCCGCGTGCGCCAGATGGTGGTCGACCCGCACGAGCGGCACCGGCGCGAGACCCATGTGGTCGATAAACGCCCGCCAGTCGGCGAGCGTGGGCCGGTGGTCGCGATCGCGGACGTCGCGCAGCCGCCCCTTGAAACGGTCCAGATACTCGTAGGCGCCGATCTCCGCCATCCCGCGCTGGAAGAAATCGCCGCGCACGCGCCCGGCGATCTGCCGGTACGCGATGCCCGGATCGCGGACCGAGGCGGCGGCGAGTCGCGCGCCTTCGACGGCCTGCGCGACCGGGCCCATGTACGGCACGGCGACGCATGTGAGATCGGCCGGCGTGAAACCCGTCATGCGCTGCAGCGACTCGACCGATCGGAAAGGAAATCCGCCGTCCATCTTCACGCGGGTGAAGCGCTCTTCCGACTGCGCGGCGACGGGACGGCCGTCGCCGTCGATCAA
>CAYHSN010000004.1:10805-19944 GCA_964359235.1 uncultured Vicinamibacterales bacterium
CCGCTCCGCTCCGGCGCGACGCAAGGAGTCGCCTTCACCTCGCTCGGGCGTCCGGAGCGAGTTGCGCCAGATATGCGAGCGCGATGCGTTCCCAGGTGAAGCGTTCCTCGAAGAGCGCGCGCGCGGCGCGTCCCATGCGCGCGCGCCGCGGGCCATCGGCGACGAGCGCCTCGACGTGACGCAGGAACGGCTGCGGATCGTCCGGCGCGCTCAGCAGGCACGCGGCCGGTTGACGGACGGCCGCGTCCGTGCATACGCCGTCGGTACCGACGATGGGCAGCCCGTGCGCCAGCGCCGCCATGACGGTCGTCCGGCGGGTGGACACGCCGTCGGCGACGGGCGCCAGAAAGAGATCCGATTCGAGCAGCACGCCCGACACCATGGGGCCCGGCTGGGCCTCGACGATCTCCAGCGCGTCGGCCGGAAGCCCGCAGCGATCGCTCCAGAACGACAGCACCTCGTGTCGCGATCGCCCGACCCAGCGCACGCGCACGCGATCGCGCCGGGCGTGCTGCCAGTTGCCGAGCGCGGTCACGAGCCCCGGATCCATCGCGCTCGGCTGGCCGAAGATGACGCACTCCACGCGATCGCGCACCGTCTCGGGTCCAGACCCCGTCGCGCCTGGCGCCCTCGGGATGTTGCTGCCAACGGGCACGACCATCACGCGGCCGGCTTTCCAGAAGAGCAGGCGGCGCAAACGCCGCCCGTTCAACTCGAACGTCGCGACGACGTGCGTGGCGAGGACGCCCAGGACGAACATCACGAACCTGAACAGCACGCTGGCCGCGGCGTGTGTGATCGATCCAGACGCGGGCACCGTGTATTCGTGCGCGGTCACGACGACCGCGCGCCGGTGCAGGCGCACGTGCACGAGCCACGCCAGCAGCCACACGAAGTCGAGCCGCGGCAGGTAGAGCTGCGGCACGTACTGGAGCAGCGCGGCGCCTTCGGAGAACACCGGCTCGCGGCGCCTCGCCCACAACTCGCGCCAGCTCGACAGCGTCTCGCGTGCCGCGCGCGTGCGACACGGCGAATCCTCGGCGCCGCTGGATGGCCCTGCGTCCGCGAGGCCGATCAGGCGCGCGGGTGCGTGGGCCGTGAGATGCGCCGTGAGCCAGCACGCGTAGTCCGCCACCCCGTCGAACCGCCCGGGTGCGGTCGGACACAGGACGAGAAAACCGCTCACGACCGCCACGCCCGCGCCTCGGATGCGGCCACCTCGACCGCGCCGCCCGCGTACGCCTGCAGGCAGCGGCCGACGACAGCGGGCCAGGTGAAGCGATCGACGACCGCCTGCCGCGCGCGCCGGCCCATCTGCGCCGCCCGCTCGGGGTGTGCGCGCAGGAACTCGATCCGCCCGCGGATCGCGCGGGCGTCGTTCGGCGGCACGATGAACCCGGTGACACCGTCCTCGACGAGCTCGGGAAGCGACGCGACATCGGTCACGATGACGGGCGTCGCGCAGGCCATCGACTCCAGCACGACGAGACCCAGGAGCTCGGGCTGGCGCGAGCGCACGCCGTCGACCGATTCGTACACCGACGGGAGCACGGTCACGAGCGCCGCCCGATACCGCGTCACGAGCTCATCGTCGGTCGCCGAGGTCTCGAAGATGACGGGTTTCCCGGCCGCGTGCGACTCGACGAGCGCCAGAAACCGATCGTCGTACGCGCGGCCGACAATCCTGAGCGGCGCGTCGTCCGGCATCGCGTCAACGAGATAGTTCACGCCCTTGTGCGGCAGCAGCCGTCCCACAAACAGCGTCTCGTCCGACTTCCGGCCGTCTCCCGGCGAGAATCTGTCCGTGTCGACGCCGCCGTAGATCACCTCGAGCGTCGCCGGACGCCGCCGCCCGGGGATCTCACGCCAGAGCGCGCACGAGTATTCGGAGATGAGCAGCAACGCGTCGGCCTGGCGCAGCACCGGGAACGCTTTTGAGATCGCCCAGCGGTGCCCGCCGCCGAGATCCGTCACGAAGACTTTCTTGCCGAACGCGCGCCCAAGCAGGACGGCGAGGTCCGTGCTCAACGTGTGGACCTGGTGGCAGTGGACGACGTCCGCCCACCGAACGAGGCGCGCGAAGCGCAAGGACAACGGGTTGGTCGCGATCCGGCTGGCGCCCGGCAGCCGGCTGCGGCGCAGGATCTCGATCCGGAGCGCGCCGTCCCGATGCGACCCGGCTCGCTCGCCGAAGCTCAGGAGCGCGACCTCAGCCGCGGCCGTCGTCGCGCGCGCCAGCTCGAGCGTGTAGCGCTCGGCGCCGCCGATGAACGAGCGGTCCGCGAAGTAGGTCGGCGCGACGTGCAGGACCCTCACTTGACGACTTCCAGATCGAACACGAGGTACCACGCCGGAAAGATCCAGCAGAGATGCTCTTCGTAGAAACGTGGGAAGCGGTTCGCGAGCCACGAGACGTGCAGGTTCTTGTAGCGCCCGTAGAAGCGAATCGAGCGGCCGATCAGACGGAAGCGGGCGCCAGTGTAGAAGTTCCACTGGTTTCCGCCCGTGAAGTAGTCGAACGAGTAGTAGCCGAGATGCCGCCGGTGCGTCGGATCGGTGAACGAGTTCGAGCACGAGAAGTGCGGCGTCGTGATGTGCACGCGCGCGTCGGGCCGTCCGATTCGGTGAATCTCCTCCATCGCGCGGACGAGGTCGGCCAGGTGCTCCACGACCTCGCGGCAGACGATCAGATCGAAGCCGTTCGACTCGATCGGCCACGGGAAGATGTCGAGATCGTGCAGGATGTCCGGCGACGCGAGCGGGCTCCGATCGACTGTCACCGCCCCGGGAATCGACCTATCGAGTCCCGCGCCCAGATTGAGCACGCGCGGCGCCGCGTCCGGGCGCTCGGGCGGGGACGGCCGGAGGGTGCGACGGTCAGCCAAGCGGCACCTGTCCGGCGGCGACGGGCAGGTACGCGCCGGTGATCATGGCGGCGCGATCCGACGCGAGGAACACGACCGCGTCGGCCACGTGCCGCAGCCGCACCAGGCCGTCGCCGAGCGGGCTGCGATCGCGGAAGATGCGGCCGTCCTGCGGCCCGGGTTCCCGTTCTTCACTCCACACCCAGCCGGGCGCGACGCCGTTGACCGTGATGTGGTGGCGCCCGAATTCCTCGGCCAGGCTCCGCGTCAGGCCGACGAGCGCCCCCTTGGCCGTGACGTACGGATTCAGGTGCGCGTTGATCTCGTGGAGGGCCGTCGTGCCGATCGTGATGATGCGCCCGCGGCCCCTGCGCACCATGCCCGGCAGCACGGCCTGACAGCAGTGGACGGCGCCCTTCACGACCGTGTCGAGGTACGCCTGATAATCCTCCCACGTGTGGGCCAGAAAGCTCTTCATGCCGATCTCGGGAGGAACCGTCGCCGCGTTGTTCACCAGGATCTCGACATCCCCGTACCGTTCCCCGACGGCTCGCACGAGGGCGTCGACCTCGGTACGATCGCGCACGTCGGCTCTCCAGGCGAAGGCCGTGCCGCCGGCGCGCTCGATGCGCGCCACGACGGCCGCCGCGTGATCCGCCCGGCGGAAGTAGGCGACCGCGACGCGCGCGCCTTCGCTGGCGAGCGCCCCGCAGATGGCCGACCCGAGGATTCCCGAGCCGCCGGTCACCAGCGCGACGCGGCCATCGAGCAGGTGGTCCGTCGGCGCGGTCGCGCGCGCTTCACCGGCGCGCGCGTCCCGGGACCGACGCCCCGTCCACCAGTCACGGATTGATGTCACGGCGCTCCCTCGTCCATCAGCCAAGCACTGACGCGTAGAATGCCGCCACCGCCTGCGCGAAGTCGTCGTAGCCGAGCCTCGCGACGGCTGACGGGGCGGCCGCGGCCATCCGCTCGCGCAGCCGCGCGTCGGTGGCCAGCACCTGGAGCCGATCCGCGATCGCGTCGCTGGATCCGGCGTCGACCACGAACCCGTGGACGCCGTCCTGGATGAGTTCCGAGGCGCCGGCCTGGCGGCTGGCGACGACCGGCCGTCCGCACGCGAGCGCCTGCGCAATCACGAGCCCGTAGCCGTCCTCGACGGCCGGATGCACGACGACGCTGGCCGCGCCGTAGGTGTCCGCGACGGGTGCCGTCGTCACATCCGTGTGCACGACCCGGATGCGCGCATCCTGACGCTGGAACCGCTCGAGCATACGGCGCGACCAGCGATCACCGGTGCCCCCGATGAGCACGAGCTCGGCGTCCGGCAGACGCGCGTCGAGGAACCCCTGAAGCAGGTAGTGAATCCCCTTTCGCGGATCGATACTCGACACCGCCAGAATGCGAAACACCTCGTCGCGCTTCGGCACGGGCTTGAAGCGATCGCGATCGACCGCGGGATGGATCACGTGCACCTTGCTCGCCGGCACGCCGCGCTCGACGAAGGTCCGCCTGGCCCATTCCGAGTTCACCCGGATCCGGTCGGCGAGCGCGATCTCTCGCGCCGCGCGCCGGCGCATCCGCGGGTGAATGAACGACGGACCGCGGAAGCCAATTCGGCGATGCTCGGCCTCGACGAGCGCCGCCAGATGGTCGATGTGGGTGTTGAGGCTGGTGAGCACCAGTCGCGCGGTCCGCGGCCGGATGCGCGTGAACGTGCGGCAGCACTGCCCCATGATGCCGTCTGCGAGATCGACAGGGCCGATCCGCGCGGCCACCCGCCGATCGAAGTCCGTATCCGCCAACAACGTCAGCCAGTCGTGGCGGCCCCTCAGGCCGGGCGTCGCCAGCAGCGCGTCGAACGCCAGACGCGACGCCGATCGGGCAAACGGCAGGTCGACGCACGCCGTGCGACGCGCCGTGGCCTGCCGGCTGTATAGTCGTGCGTCCGGAAGCTGATCGAGCGCATGCGCCATCTGCCGCAGGAACTCTCCCTGGCCGCCGGAGCCCGCGACGGCGTTGGCAATAAAGCAGACCCGCGCCACGATGCTCACTCCGGAACGACCGGCTTGACGAGCGGCGCCGCGATGAGGGTGTCGTCGTGCCAGGGCGGCGGCGCGCCCGCCATCGCCCTCGCGAGCGACCACTCCACCGCGAGCAAGGTCGTCACCAGGATGACGGCGAAGGCGGCGGCCGTCGCGAGCGACGCCCCGATGAAACCCAGACGCGGAATCCAGATCACGTTGAGCGCCACGTTGGTCACCGCCCCCGCGACGAGCGTCATGAGGTTCATGCGCACCCGTCCGAGGCTGATGAGCGCGAACCCCCCCGGCAACGCCATGTACAGACACGCGCTGGCCCAGACGAGGATGCGCAGCGCGCGCGCCGCCTCGGTGAACTCGGCGCCGAAGAGCGTGCGGACGATTGGTCCAGCCAGGAACGTGACCACGACGGCCATCACGACCGCCAGGCCGCCGAGCGTCAACACGCTCCTCCGGTACAGCGCCCGCAGCGCGCGGAGATCCTCGTGGGCCTGCCGGGCCATCAGGGGGTACAGCGTGACGACGATCATCTGTGGCAGTCGCTCGACGAGATTCACGACCTTGTAGGCGGCGCCGTACAACCCGAGCTGCTGCAAGTCGGTCATCCGCTCGAGCATGAAGAAGTCCACCCGGTTGACCACCGCGGACAGGACGCCGGCCAGGCCGAGCGGCAGGCTCCACCGCAGCACCAGCATCCAGTAGCGCGGATCGACGCGCCACACCGGACGAACGAGCCGCATCGCGAGCCGGCCCGTCACGATGACGCCAATCGCCTCGCCGGCGACCAGCGCGACCGTCACGCCGATCAGGCCCGCCCCGAGGGCGGCCGCGGGCAGCACCAGTCCCGTGGTCGCGACTCGAGTGACGATGTCCGCCATCGCGCCGTACTCGAAACGCAGCCTCGATTGGAAGACCACCGCCGGCAGTCTGAGCGCGTTGAGCGGCAGCACGATCGCGAAGAGTGCGAGGGCGATCCGCAGATCGCGAGGGAATCCCACGGCGAGGACGCCGGCCCAGATGACGAGCAGGGACAGCGCGCCCAGCAACAGCCGGAACGAGAGCATGGTGCCGATGATCTCGGCGGCCCGATCCGGCGCCCTGGAGATCTCCCGCACCACGATCGTATTGACGCCGAGGTCATTGATCGCCAGGAAGAAGTACAGGAAGGCGAAGAGGTAGTTGAACTGACCGAACCCGGCGACGCCAAGGTGCCGCGAGAGCACCAGCGTCACGAGAAGACCCGACGTCAGCCCGATCGCTTCGGTGACGCTCTGCAGCGTCAGGTTCTTGGCGAACAAGCGTCGGAGGCTGGAGTGGTCCGTCACGGCCGCGCGAAGGTTCTCTCCGAGGTGGCGCTTCGGCCGGCGGCCGCGCGCTCCGGCGCTTGGGAGGTCTCACGCACCACGATGGTGTTCACCCCGAGATCGTTGAGGGTGAGGAAGAAGTACAGAAACGCAAACAGGTAGCTGAACCCGCCGAAACCAGTCACACCCAGGTGCCGCGAGAGCACAATCGTCGTCACGAGGCCCGTCGTGAGACCCACCGCTTCAGCAGCACCCTGAAGCGTGAGATTCCGGACGAGCAGCCGGCGCAGGCTAAACGCCCTCATGGGCACGACGGTCTTCAGGCGGGTTTGCGGGCCAGGATGATTAGGTTCACGGCGAGCGACGGGCGCCACGAAAGCAGGCGGTCGAGGATCCTCACGACCCCAGGCCGCCAGCCGCCGTGCAGAACGTGCAGGTGGGACGTGCCTTGCACCTCGATGACCTGGAATCCGTGGGTCACCAGGAAGTGCTCCCACTCGCTGAGCACGTTCACGCGGATGTGATGATTGTCGATCAGCGGATTTTTCCGGATCGTGCTCGACGTGCCGGGATAGCTGCGCGGCGGGAGTCCCCGCAGCAGCCGGACGCGGTTGTACCAGGACGCCAGGTTCGGCGTCGAGAGAATCAGGTGCCCTCCCGGCTTCAGGATGCGGCGGACTTCTCGTGCGAACGAATCGGTGTCCACCAAGTGCTCCACGATCTCGCCGGCAATAACCACGTCGTAGGTGTCGCCGGCAGCCGGACACGGGTCGCCGTCGGCGTTCCACAGGAAGCCGTCGAATCCTTTCGCGCGGAGTTTCTCGAGCGAATCCGGGCTCACGTCATAGCCGTGCAACACCGAGACACCCGCTTCAGCGTAGAGCCGTGCGGCGTAGCCACCCATGCAGCCCACATCCGCCACGGTCGCCACCCGAGGCAGTCGGCAGAGGATCGCGCGAATCTGCTCGATGCGCGGCCGTTGCCACAGCAACTCCGCCTGCTCGTCGCGAGCGCCAAACGTGGTGATGTTCACGTCGAGGTGCGAACTGGGTGCGTCCATGAGCTCAGCGGTTTTGGGCCTCCGTCGATCGCCTCGTCGCGCCGCGCCACGCGCCGCCGGTCTCCTCATAGATGGCGAGCAGACGGTCCACGTGCCTCGCCGCGGTGAAGTCGTGCTCCACCCGGGCGCGACCGCGCTCTCCCATCGTGCGGGCACGCTCGGGCGCATCCAGGAGCTCCTGAAGACGGTCGGCCAGCTCCTCGATGTCGTACGGCCTGATCAGGAATCCGTTGACCCCGTCGTCGAGCCACTCGGGGATGCCGCCCACGGCGAAGGCCACCACTGGCCGACCGTGGCTCATGGCTTCGAGCCCCACGATGCCGAACGGCTCAGGCCAGCGGGAGGGCACCGCCACGACGGCCGCGTTCGCGTAAAGCGCAGACAGCGCGGCGCGGTCGGTCCAGCCGCGAAACTCCACGCGGTCGGCGACGCCGAGGCGTCGCGCGAGGTGTTCCGCGGGGCCACGCTCCATGCCGTCGCCCGCCACGAGCAGGCGCCACGGCCGATCCAGACGCGCGGCGGCACGCAGCAGGAGGTCGAGCCCTTTCTCAGGCGAGAGGCGGCCGCAGAAGAGCATGGTGCCCGGGTGCACCGGAGGCGGCGGGATTGCCTGCGGCAGGACGGTGAAGTGCGGCAGCGTGCGCACTTGTGCGGGTGGGTATCCTGAGGCGAGTGCCTGCCTTCGCACGTACTCCGATGCCACCAGGACGGCCGCGTAGGCGGCGTTGTTGGCGTTTGCGGCGATCGCCCGGCGGTAGAAGCGCCACCAAACGTGCGGCCGCTTGTCGCGCGTGCATCGTTTATAGGCCATTCGCGGAACACAGGCCCAGCCGGTCGGATGGTCGCACGGCCGATCAAGCGCGTAGTGGAACTTGTTGCCAGTCGGACAGAAATCGTAGACGTGCAGGGTCCTCACGGCCGGGTAGCGCACCCGGATCGCGGCGTCGAGCACGAAGTTGTCGTTGCACTGGACGTGCACGACATCCGGGCGAAAACGCTCCAGGATCTCCAGCACGCGCCGGGAGCGCTCCTCCGCCTCAGGACCGTCGCAGAACTCGGCGAACCGCGGCACCTGGTACCGCTGGCGACCGGGGACGCCGCCGGCGGGCTCGTCCGCATGAACGACCGCGACCTCGTGACCAGCGGCCTCCAGGGCGGCCACCAGATCCCGCACGTAGCCAGCCAGCCCGCCGTTGATCGTCCAGTCCTGCGCGATCTGCGCAATCCTCAGGCTCATGAAGAGACAGGCTTGGCGTCCAGCACCCGCGTGAAGAGGGTGATCAGGTGTTCGCTCACGCGATCGGACTCGTACAGGCGCGCGGCCCGCTGCGCCTCGCCACCCAGGCGTCGCCGCAACTCGCGATCATCGATCAGTCGCAGGACCGCGTCGTGCAGGGCGCCGGCATCAGCCTTGGGAACCATCAGGCAGCTCTCCTCGTGCCGAAGCGCGTCCATCGCGACCCCGACTGCGGTGGTGACGATCGGCGTCGCCGTCGCCATAGCTGTGAAAGACCACGAGATCGTACTCGCGGCCGTGACGGGCGAGCCACGCGGCAACCCGGATCGGGTACAGCAGCGCGTACCACCGCGCGTGCAGGCGTCGCAGCGTCGTGAAATCCTGGGGCGCGAGGATCGTCGCGACGTGGCCGCGTGCCGCGAGGTCGTCTGCCAGGTGCCGGTAGCCGACGTAGACCGCCGATTGGGGAGACTTTGGCGTGTGCAGGACGATGGCGACTCTCATGATGCGCGATAACCGTCCAGGGTGCGTGTGGACGGCGCATGCAGGTCGGTCTGTCAGGCTTCGGGTGTGGCCGTCTAGAAGTACCGCTGCGGCACCTCGATGGTGTCGTTGGGCAGGACGAGATCGGT
>CAYHSN010000005.1:0-19485 GCA_964359235.1 uncultured Vicinamibacterales bacterium
TTGGCGACGTCGAGCGGGATGATGGCGCCCTGGTTGTGGACGATGGCGCGCATGGTCATGAGGGCGATGCGATCGTAGCCGGACAGCTCGGCCCAGTCTGGTTTGATCCGTGGCGCGGTGACCCCCGTCTCGATCTGCATGTAGCTGCCGTCGCGATCGGCGAGGTAGCGCTGGTAGCGGGCGAGGGGATCCGCGGCGGGCGGGACTGAAGTCCCGCCCCTACTAATGTCGTTGAAGAAGGCCTTGGTAAGCTGAGCGACGACCACGCCGCGGCTGGAGCCCGCGCGTTTCATGTTGGCGAGGGCGACATCCGGGCGGTAGTAGTAATAGAGATACTCCGTCGGCAGCAGCTTCAATGTGCGCAGCCGCTCCGGCTCGAACAGCGGCGACCGATACGCCGCCTCCAGCTTCTCATCGTCTTCCCAGATGCGATGGAGCTGGCCTTCACCTTCGAAGAGGACATCGCGGACCCAGCCGAGATGGTTGAGTCCGAAGTAGTCGTAGGAGCAGACCGACGGCGGAAGGCCGAGGGCATGGGCCGCGTCCTCGAACATCTCCATCGGCGTGTCGCAAATGCCGATCAGGTTCGCGTCGGTTTCCTGGTGCACGGCCTGGGTGATCAGGCTCACCGGGTTGGAGAAGTTGATCATCCACGCGCGTGGAGCGAGGCGCGCGACAAGACGCCCATATTCCACCATGGCCGGAATGGTGCGGACGGCCATGGCGAAGCCGGCCGGGCCGACGGTTTCTTGGCCGACCGCATCGAGGGCGATGGCCGCCGCTTCGTCTTTGGCGCGCTGCGCGGCGCCCCCGACACGGATGCTGGTGATGACGAAGTCCGCGCCTTCGACGGCGGCCTCGGCGGTGGCGGCGCTGGTGACGCGTACGCCGCCCGACATGCGCGCCGCCAGGTCCGCGATCAACCCCTGTCGTTGTCGATCGATGTCATACAGGGCAATCTCGGATATGCCGAGGTCTGAGCGGGAAAGGCCGCCCGTCAACAGGGGGACGCGGACGCCGGCGCCGCCGATGATGGCAATTTTCAAATGCCGCCTGCTCTCCGGGTGGATTCGGCACCGATCTTATTACCAGCCGCCAGGCATTGTGCCGGCGATTTTCCGTTCATCCACGCCACCAGGAAGCCGGCGTTGAACGAGTCGCCGGCGCCGGTCGTGTCCACCACCCTCACGCGGGGAGCGGGGACGTGGATGTCGCGATCGGGCGCGAGCCAGAGGCTGCCGTGCTCGCCCTGCTTGATGATGGTGATGGCCTTTCGCTGACGCCAGTGCGGCAGTGCGGCCTCGAGGGTTGGCTCGCCCGTGTAGAGCCGGGCTTCGAGCTCGTTGACGAACACGAAATCGAGCGCGTCGATGAGTTCGGTCAGCCCTCGATCCGCCGTCAGCGGTTCGTTCCACCCGAAGTCCCACGACGTCGTGATGCCGCGCTTGCGGAGCTTCGTCACGATTCGCGTCCAGTGAGCGCAGTCGTGTGGATAGAAACAGAGATGCACGTGAGTCGCGTCGACCCTTGGCATCGCCCTGGCCAGTCGCGCCTCGAGTTGTGAGTTGACGCCGTTGAAGGTCACGAACGCCCGGTCCTCGCCGGTCGAAAGTGCGGCGGTGATCGCGTGCGGTTCGTTCGGCTTCCGCAGGTTGGTGACGGTGACGCGTTCGCGCTTGAGTCGCCGGGTCGCCGCGTCGCCCAGGGCGCTGAGCAGGCCGACCCGCATGCCGAGCCTGGCGGCCCGAACGGCCGTAATCACCGCGCCGCCGCCGACCGTAGCCGTGAACTCGTCGGTCTTGACCTCTTCGCCGGGAGCGGGGATGCGGTCGAGTCCGACAAAGATGAGGTCTTCGAATGCCTCACCCGCGCAGAGGAGCTTCATGCGTTCCTATTATGGGCGCACTAAAGTGGGCTCCTCTCCGAAAAGTGTGATGGCAGGGCGCCGTGCAGATCGGCTATCACCAGGCCCTGGTCGTCGATGATGTAGGCGCCGCAGCCGGCGGGACCCGGGTTCCCGCGGGCGCCCCCGTCGATGTACGCCGTGATCACGCGGAGGCTTGGCTCGGGGTGGGGGGCACGAAGAACAGAATGAGCCGGCAGCTGTCGCACTGCACGATCTGATCGTCCCTGCGGACGGCCACAAAGACGATGGGCCGCAGCCGCACCTCGCACACGGTGCAGCGTTCGTCGATGGCCAGCGCGCCGACCGCATCTTCGCCTGCGGCCTGTGCACGCAGACGCATGAAGAGGTGTTCGACAGCCGCTCTGACGCACGCGCGCCCGAAGCGCGTCTCGCCCAAGCGGCGTCACACTCCGAGTGCCCGCAGATATTCGCGGTTCCGCTCCGCGCTCCGCGCCGCCGACCCCCGCCCCGGCAGGATGTCTTGCTCGACGACGACCCATCCGTCGTAGGCCCGTGCGGTGAGTGCCGCCACGATCCCCGGAAAGTCGACGCTGCCACGCCCCAGCTCGCAGAAGACGCCGGAACCCACGGCGGTGGAGTAGTCCGCCCCCTCCCGCCGGGCGCGCTCTGCAACCAGCGGATCGCAGTCCTTGAAGTGGACGTGCCAGACGCGGCTGCCGTAGCGGTGAAGGATCGCGAGCGGATCGCCCCCGCCGTAGGTGAGGTGCCCGGTGTCGAGGCAGAGACCGAGCATCGAGGGATCGGTGCGCGACATCAGGGCGTCGATTTCATCAGGTGTTTCGACATACCCCGCGCAATGCGGGTGAAAGACCGTGCGCGCGCCGACCTCGTCACAAACCGCACGGGCGATTGTCTGCGCCCCGTCGGCGAACACGTCCCACGCCCGTGGCGTCAAGGACTGCGCCGGGCTGATGCGTCCGGCGTGACGGGTTCGCTCCGGCACTCGCCCGTTGTCGTCGGAGAGGACGACGACAGCGTCGGGTCCCCCCACTTCGGCCAGCAGCCGGGCGATCTCGACGGCCCTGGCCGCACCCCGCGCGTGCGAGGCAGGGTCGGCCAGCGCGACCGGCACGAACGCGCCCACCAGCGCCAGCGAGTGCGTGACCAGGATCTCCGCCGAGCGTGCCGCGTCGGTCGGCAGGAACCCCCACTCACCCAGCTCCGTGCCGGCATAGCCGCTCGCCGCCATCTCGCGCATCACCTGCGCGCAGGGCGTCCAGGAGGCTGACGGGAGCAGTTCCAGCACTCCCCACGAGCACGGGGCGTTGGCGACGCGCATCACAGGTAATGCCGTTCCCGCAGCCGCGCCTGCTCGTACGCCGTGCGCGCCTGCTGCACGGCAGGGGATGAGGAGACTTCGGCGACGGGAACGTCCCACCACGACTCGTACCCGCCGACGCGTCGGTCGGGATCGACCTGCACGACGATGACTGTCGTGCGATCGGCGCGTTGCGCCTGTTCGAGCGCCGCCTCGAACCGAACCCGGTCGGTCGGCCGGTGCACGATCGCGCCCAGCGACGCGGCATTGGCCGCGAGATCGACAGGAAGCACGTCGCCGTCGAGCTGTCCGCTCTGCGGGTTGCGGTAGCGATAGCTCGTCCCAAAGCCGTCGCAGCCGACCGCCTGCGAAAGGTCGCCGATGCTCGCATACCCATGGTTGTCGAGCAGGACGACGATCAGCTTGAGACGCTCCTGAATCGACGTGACGATCTCCTGCGCCATCATCAGGAACGAGCCGTCGCCGAGCAGGACATAGACGTCGCGGTCCGGCGCGGCCATTTTGACGCCGAGCCCGCCCGCGATCTCGTAACCCATGCAGGAGTAGCCGTACTCGAGGTGATACCCTTTCGGGTCGCGCGCGCGCCACAGCTTGTGCAGATCGCCCGGCAGGCTGCCGGCGGCGCCCACGACGACGTCCTGCGGGCGCGATCGGTCGTTCACGACGCGAATCACTTCCGCCTGGCTGAACCCGGGGCCGCCCGGCGCGCAGACGCGATCGGCCTCGGCCTCCCACGCCGCACGGCGCCGCGCCACCTCGTCGCGGTATCCCGGCAGGGCGGAGTACCCGCCCAGCTTCCCGCCAAGCTCTTCGAGCGTGACCCGGGCGTCGCCGATGAGCGGCAGCGCGGCGTGCTTTGTGGCATCGAGTTCGGCCACGTTGAGGCCGATGAACCGCACGCCGGGCGCCTGGAACGCCGTCTTCGACGCCGCCGTGAAATCAGTCAGCCGCGAGCCGATCACCAGCACCACGTCCGCCTCGCGCGCCAGCACGTTGGCGGCCGGCGTGCCCGTGACGCCGATCGCGCCAACCGACTGGGGGTGATCGTGAGACAGCGCCCCCTTTCCGGCCTGCGTCTCGCCGACCGGAATGCCGGTCGCCTCGACGAACCGCCTGAGTGCGTCGGTGGCCTCGCTGTAGATCACACCACCGCCGGCGATGATGAGCGGCCGTCGACTGGCACGGATCGTCTCTACCGCCTGGTCCAGCAGGCCGGCATCGGCCCGCGGGCGCGGCACGACCCACACTCGTGAATCGAACAGCGAGATCGGATACTCGAACGCCTCGGCCTGGACGTCCTGCGGCAGCGCCAGCGTCACCGCTCCGGTTTCCGCCGGCGACGTCAGCACGCGCATCGCCTCGGGCAGCGCCGTCAGGAGCTGCTCGGGACGATTGATCCGATCCCAGTAGCGCGACACCGGCTTGAAGCAGTCGTTCACCGACACGTCCTGCGACTGCGACGACTCGAGTTGCTGGAGGACGGGGGCCGGCCCGCGCCGGGCGAAGATGTCCCCGGGCAGCAACAGCACCGGCACCCGGTTGATCGTCGCGCCGGCGGCGCCGGTCACCATGTTGGTGGCGCCAGGGCCGATCGATGACGTGCAGATGAAGCATCGCAGCCGGTTGTGCATCTTCGCAAACGCGGCGGCGGCGTGCACCATCGCCTGCTCGTTCCGCCCCTGGTGATAGCGGAGCCGGTCGCCCGCCTCGCGCAGCGCCTCGCCGAGTCCCGCCACGTTGCCGTGGCCGAAGATGCCAAACACGCCGGCGAAGAACGGCTGTGCGACGCCGTCGCGCGCCACGCGCTGCGCCGCCAGAAATCGGACGAGCGCCTGTGCCATCGTCAGACGGACTGTGGCGGACATCGCCATCCTCCCTGCGCGAAAAGGAACGACTCGACGTCGTCCATCGTCGGCATAAAATTGGCGCACCCGTGGCGCGTCACGACGATCGCGCCGGTCGCGTTGCCCATGCGCGCGGCGTCTTCGAGCGTCCAGCCGCGCAGGTGGCCGTAGATGAACCCGCTGGCAAACCCGTCGCCGGCGCCAAGCACGTTCAGGACATCGACAGGGAAGGGAGGCACGTCGATGGCGGCCGCGCCGGGGCGACAGATCGTGGACCCGCGGCCCCCGCGCTTCAGCACCAGCGCGCGGACACCGCAGGCGAGCAGCCGGGCGATCGCCGCCGCGAGGCTCTCTGTGCTGGCTGCGGCGCGCACCTCCGCTTCGGTGCCGACGGCGAGATCCGCGACACCGAGCAGCGATCGGATCGCCAGACCGAATGCCTGCGGATCGCTCCACTGATCCGGCCGGTAGTCGAGATCGACCAGCACCTCGGCGCCCGCGGCCGCAGCCTGTTCCGCCGCGAAGAAGGTGGCCGACCGCGCCGGCTCGTGACTCAGGCCGGTGCCGGTCAGGAAGAGCAGGCGGCTCGACGCGATCGGCGCTCGCGAGGCGTCGTCGATGGTGAGTTCCCGGTCGGCGCAGTTGTCGCGATAGAAGGTCAGCGGAAAGCGATCGGGCGGCAGAATGGTCAGAATCACGGCGCTGCTGCGACGGCCAGGCTTCCGTGCGGTCGACTCGATGTCCACGCCTTCGCGCCGGAGGAAGTCGCAGATGAACTCGCCGACCTGGTCGTCGCCCACGGCGGTGAGCAGCGCCGAGCGCAGGCCGAGTCGCCGGGTGCCGACCGCGACGTTGGTGGGGCACCCGCCCACGTAGGCGTCGAAGCTGCGAACGCCGGTGATCGGCACGCCGATCTCGTGGGCGTAGAGATCGAGGCTGGATCGTCCCATGGCGAGCACGTCGAAATCGCGCGCCATGGTCACGAGAACGCCCTGGCGCCGGCGGCGCGCAGCTCGGCGCCGCACGACTCGCGGACCAAGAGGGCGCTCTCGAGCCGCACGTGCCGGTAGTCGCGCCCGCCCCTGGCGATCCGGTCGATGAGGACGCGCGCCGCCTCGAAGCCCAGGCGGTGCTTGGGGAAGTCGATGGTCGTCAGGCGCGGCGAGAAACCGTCGAGCCACGGGTGGTCATCGCAGGTGACGACGGCGACGTCGCGCGGGCAGCGGAGTTGATGCTGCCGCATCGCCTTCATGAAGCCGACCGACATCAGGTAGTTCGAGATGAACACCGCGTCGGGCCGCTTCTTGAGCAGCTCGATCCCCGCCCAATACCCGGAGTCGACCTTGAAATCACCCTGGGCGAGCAGCGCCGGGTCCGGCGTGCGGCCCGCGGCGCGCAGGGCCTCGCGGTAGCCGACGACGCGCTGTCGGGTCGTGCTGGCGCCGGCGATCCCGGTGATCATGGCGATGCGGGCGTAGCCGAGCCTGGCCAGATGGCTGACCGCCTCGTAGCTGGCGGCCCGGTCGTTCATGAGCACGGCGTCGGACCGGAAGCCGGGGATGGTGCGTGCGAGCTGCACGATGGGCACGCCGGCCCGCGTCAGGGCGGTGGCGAGATCCCGCCGGATGCCGCCCGGCGCCTTGGTCAGCAGAATGCCGTCCACGCGCTTGGACAGGAACAGGTTCAGGTAGACCTCTTCTTTTTCGGGGTCGTTGTCGCTGCTGGAGATGAGGAGGGTGTACCCGGAGGCGTGGGCGCAGTCTTCGGCGCCGCGCACGACCTCCGGGAAGAACGGGTTGGCGATGTCGGGCACGATCATGGCGATCGTGTGCGACTTGCGCTGGGCGAGCCCGCGCGCCAGGAGGTTCGGGCGATAGCCGAGGGCGTCGATGGCGGCGAGCACCCTGGTCTTCAGGCGGGGGCTGACAAACGCGCTGTCGTTGAGGACCGCGGAGACGGTGGCGACCGACACACGAGCCCGTTTCGCGACGTCGTAGATGTTTGCCATGTCGTGGGCACCGGCCGATCGCCGGCGCGCCATTGTACACGCGTCGCGCGTTTCAGCGAAGCGGTTCGCCAGCGGCCGGATCCCATGGGCCCAGGCATCGCCGGCGGGTCGCGGGAAACCGGCCCTTGACAGGCCCGCGCGCCGGGGGCATGCTGTGCGCGTTCGCCCTGTCAGGTGGGTGGGGGGTCTCGCGCCCGCGCGCACGAGCCGAAGCGGTTCGCCGTGACGGGCGTATGACGGTCGGTTGACGATCATGTCGCGCCTCCAGGTTCTCTATCGGTCCACGCGGCTTCCCGTGCACAGGTCGGGCGCGCCGCTCCACGTCACGCCCCGGCAGGCGGGGTGGGAGTACGTCGATTTCGGGGTCCGGCAGTTGGCGGGCGGCGCCACGTGGTCCTCCGCGTGCATGTCCCAGGAATGCTGCCTGGTGCTGCTGGAGGGCGCGTGCCGCGTCGAATGGCCCGGCGGCCGCGCCGCCCTCGGGCCGCGCGCGACTGTCTTCGCCGCCTACCCCCACGCGGTGTACCTGCCGCCGGGCACTGCGTTCAGGGTCCTGGCCGACGGGCCCTGCGAGCTGGCCGACTGCCGTGCGCGCTCGCGCAAGAAGCTGCGCCCCCGCGTGATCCGCCCCGAGGACTGTGGCTTCGAGATTCGGGGCGGCGGCAATGCGACGCGTCAGATCGTCGACATCATTCCCCCGTCGTTTCCGGCCGACCGGCTGTTGATCTGCGAGGTCTACACCCCGGGCGGCAACTGGTCGAGTTATCCGCCCCACAAGCACGACACCGACAATCCCCCCGTGGAAGTGGACCTCGAAGAGGTCTACTACTATCGGTTCGACGACCCGGCGGGGTACGGCTTTCAGCGGTTGTACAGTGCCCATCGTGACCGCACCGTGAAGGTCGGGCATGGCGACCTCGTGCTCGTGCCGGACGGGTTTCACACGTTCGTCACGGCGTACGGATATCACGCGTACTATCTCAACGTGCTCGCCGGCACGCGCCGGTCGATGGCGGCGAGCGATGACCCGCGCTATGCGGCGTTGCGCCGCACGTGGCCCGCGCCAGACCCGCGCGTGCCCCTGGTTCCGGCCCCGGCGCGTGCCGCCGTCGGCCAGTCGCAGGTGAACTCACTCAGGAGGACTGCTCCATGACACGGATCGCTCAGGCTCTGCTGGCTCTCACAGTGTTCCTGCTCCTCACCGGACTGGCGGCCGCCCAGGTCGATCGCGCGACGCTTGCCGGCACGGTCAGGGATTCATCCAACGCCGTGGTGCCGCAGGCCACCGTCAGCCTGACGCACCTCAGCACCAACGTGATCACGCGCGTCACGACCAACGCGCAGGGCGCGTACCTCGCGGTGAACCTGGCTCCGGGCGAGTATCTCGTCGAAGCCGAGGCGCCGGGGATGGCCAAGTCGCCGATGACGATCATCCTGGAAGTGGGGCAGAGGGGGCGGCTCGACGTCGCCCTGGGGGTGGCCGGCGTCGCCGAGGTCGTCACGGTGCAGGGCGTCACCCAGTTGCTCAGCACCGAAAGCGCCGTCGTCGGCACCGTCGTCAGCCAGAACGAGATCGCCCAGTTGCCGCTGGCCATCCGCAACTGGGACGATCTGCTGGCGATGGTTCCCGGCGTCCAGAGCGACCGCTACACGGAGCAGGCGGGCGGCACGTCGTCGGGACGGACCGGCGGCGTCAGCGTGCACGGCAACCGCAGCCTGCAGAACAACTTCCTGCTGGACGGCGTGTCGAACAACAGCTTCTCCACCAACGTGCAGGAACTGACGACGCAGATCTCGCGGCCGTCGGTGGACGCGATCGAGGAGTTCAAGGTGGTGACGAGCCCCTACGCGGCCGAGTACGGCTGGTCGCCCGGCGCGGCCATCATCGTCATTACGAAATCAGGGACGAACACCCTCCGGGGCACGGCCTACGATTTTTTCCGGAACGACAAGTTCGACTCGAACAACTTCTTCGCGAAGCGGGCCAACCAGCCCAAGCCGACGAACCAGCAGAACCAGTTCGGCGGCAATCTCGGCGGGCCGCTGCTCAAGAACCGCGCGTTCTTTTTCGCGGACTACGAGGGGACGCGGATCGAGCAGGGCGTGCTTCGGACGGGCCGCGTGTTGACCGCCAACGAGCGCCAGGGCATCTTCAGCGGCACTGTGCGGGATCCGCTCACGGGTCTTCCCTTCTCCAATAACACGATTCCGGCCGATCGCATCGACCCGGTCGCCGCGCGCATCGCCGCGATGCTGCCATTGCCGAACACGACCGGCGGGAACAACTTGATCCGTCAGCCGAACGTCGAGGACCGGTCCGATCGCTACCTGGGGCGAGTGGATTTTCGTGTCAGCGATAACGACAACCTGTTCGCTCGGTATATCTACAGCGACCGGTTCCGGTACGTGCCGGGCTTCCTCGGCGGCATCCTCGACGGCACGTCCACCTCGGCGTGGGGCCGCAACGACCTGACGTCGCACGGCGCGGTCGCTGGCTGGACGAAGGTGCTCGGTTTCGCGCTCGTCAACGAGGCGCGCTTCTCGTGGGCGCGCGGGGTCAACGACGGCACGCAGGATCCGTTCGGCGAGAACGGCAACGATCAGATCGGCTTCCGCGGCGCGCCGAACGACCCGCGCGTGGTCGGCGGGATTGTCGGCATGGACATCTCGGGCCACCTCCGCCTGGGGTCGCCGAACTTCATGCCGAAGTTCCAGCACACCGACCAGTTCCAGTACCTGAACACGCTGACGTGGCTGCGCGGCCGCCACCAGTTGAAGTTCGGCGCCGACATCATGGCGCCGATGAAGAACGAATACTTCGACGTGGCGCCGACGCGCGGCAACCTGACCTTCAACGGCCAGTTCACCGGCAACGCATTTGCCGACTTCCTGCTCGGCTACGCGCAACGTGCACAATTGACCAACGTGTTCGTCGTGACCCAGAAGCTCTGGTCGTCGTCGTTCTTCGTGCAGGACGACTGGAGGGTGAGCGACATGCTCACCGTGAACCTCGGCCTCCGGTACGACTTCATGACGCCCGCGTACGAGGCGGACAACCGGATGGCGAACTTCGACCCGGCGACCGGCACGCTCGTGTCCGCGCGCGAAGGGTCTCTCGAGGATCGCGCGCTCGTGAAGCCGGACAAGAACAACGTCGCTCCGCGAATCGGGGCGGTCTACAAGGTGAGCGACCGCACGATCATCCGCGGCGGCTATGGCGTCTTCTACAACCAGTTCGACCGCATCGGGTCCGAGGACCAGCTGGCGCTCAACCCGCCAGGCCTCCGGAACATCGACATCACCGCCGCGGCCGGCAACGTGCCGGTCCTCCTGACGCGGGATGGGTTCCCGGCGAATTTCCTCGACCCCTCGAATATCGTGCTCAGCCGGCTGCTGATTCGCGCCGCCGATGCCAACTCGCCGCGGACCATGGTGCAGCAGTTCGGCGCGGGGATCGAACGGCAGCTCGGCAAGAACTTCGTGGTGTCGGCCGACGCCATCGGCTCGTTCACCCGCCATCTCGCGGTCCTGCGGAATCTCAACCAGCCGCTGCCCGGCACGCGTGACGCCAACGGGCCAGTGCCCTACCCGAACTTCAGCCACATCCAGTGGCGCGAGATGACCGGCGAGGGGCGGTATCGCGGGATGGATGTGTCGTTCGAGAAGCGGTTCAGCGACGGGTACAGCTACCGCGCGTCGTACACGCTCGGCGACGCGCGTGACCAGGCGCCGGAGCACCTGGCGGCGTCATCGGGCCGCCCGCAGAACGGGCGCAACCTGGAGTCGTGGGAAGGCCCGAGCGACTTCGACGTCCGCCACCGCCTCGCCGGCAACTTCACCGTCCAGCTCCCGTTCGGCGAGGGCAAGCCGATGCTGCAGGAAGGTATCGGCCGCCACCTCTTGGGGGGCTGGCTGGTGAGCGGCATCTTCTCGGCGCGCACCGGGCGGGCGTTCACGGTCACACAGAGCACGAACAACACCGGGCCTGGCACCACGGGGCTGCCGAACCTGGTGGGCGACCCGAAGGGCGCGGAGACGGTCGAGCAGTGGTTCAACCCCGCAGCGTTCGCGGCGGTGCCGTCCGGCACGTTCGGCAACGCCGGACGCAACACCCTGCGTGGTCCCGGCTGGGTCACGTTCGACATGAGCGTGCAGCGGCGGATCAAGTTCACGGACCGCGTGAACGCGACGCTGCGGTGGGACGTGTTCAACCTGTTCGATCGCGCCAACCTGGGGCTCCCCCAGTCGAACCTCACGAGCGCGACGGCCGGGGTCATTTCCTCGCTGGCGGGTGACCCGCGCGTGATGCAGCTCTCGCTGAGGCTCGCGTTCTAGGGCGAGGTGAGACGATCGCCGGTCTCGGCATCGAAGAACAGCAATCGCTCTGGTGGCAGCCGGATCCAGATCGGGGCGCCGGCCTCGATGTGGAGGTCGGCGGCCACCCGCGCGATGATTCGTTGATCTCCACATCGCAGCGTGACGATCGTTTCGTGGCCCATCGGCTCGACGATCTCGGCGCGCCCCTCGCCGGCCCCAGGCGAGGACGCCGAGGTGATGGCGACATCCTCCGGACGGACGCCGATCTGCAGCGACGCGGCCCCCGCGCGCGGCGCCAGGCCCATGGGCGCATCGAGTCCCGCCAGGCGGATCTGTCCGTCGACGAGCTGCGCCGGCAGCAGGTTCATCGCGGGGCTGCCGAGAAACGTCGCCACGAACGTGTTGACCGGCTGGTGATATAGATCGAGCGGCGAACCGATCTGGACGATCGACCCCTGGCGCATGATGCCGATCCGCCGGCCGATCGTCATCGCCTCGCTCTGATCGTGCGTCACATACAGCATGGTCGTGCCCAGCTCCTGCTGGAGCTGCTTCAGCTCGCCGCGCGTGCGTGTGCGAAGCTGCGTGTCGAGGTTCGACAGCGGCTCGTCCATGAGGTACACCGCCGGGTTGCGCACCGTGGCCCGCGCGAGCGCGACGCGCTGCTGCTGACCGCCCGACAGCTGGGCGGGGCGGCGATCGAGCAGTCCGTCGAGGCCGAGCCGCGCCGCCGCCGCCTTCACGCGCGGCGCGATCTCGCTCCGCGTGACGCCCCTGGCGCGCAGGGGAAACGCGATGTTCTCGAAGACGGTGAAGTGCGGATACAGCGCGTAGTTCTGAAACACCATGGCCGCGTCGCGATCCGTGGGAGGCAGATCCTGTACTTCGCGATCGCCGATCCAGATCCGGCCCTCGTCCACCCGCTCGAGGCCGGCGAGCAGGCGCAGCAGCGTGGTCTTGCCGCAGCCGGAGGGCCCGAGCAGCACGAGGCACTCGCGGTCCGCGACCTCGAGATCGATGTCGCGCACGGCGACGTGCGCGCCGAATCGCTTCGACACGTGCTCGAATCTCACTCGCATGCAGGGTGTTATACTCCACGCCCATGACCGACGCGACGAAAACATGGGACGTGGTCGGCCTCGGCGCGAATTCGGTCGACTACGTACACCTGCTGCCCGGCTATCCGCAGCCGTTCGGGTCGTTCGCCAAGATGCGGATTCACAAGCAGGAGATCCTCTGCGGCGGTCAGACCGCGACGGCGATGTGCGCGTGCGCGCGTCTGGGGCTTCGCGCCAAGTACAGCGGCGTCACGGGCACCGACGACAACGGCGGGCGCGTGCGTCGCGAGCTGGAGCGCCGCGGCATCGACCTGACGGACGTCATCATCCGCGACGCGCACAATCAGTTCGCGGTCATCCTCGTCGATGAAACGACGGGCGACCGCATCGTGCTATGGGATCGCGACGAGCGCCTCGCGATGCGCGATCGCGAGCTGCCGGCGGAGGCCATCGCGGCCGCGCGCGTGCTGCACGTCGACGATGTGGACCAGAACGCCGCGATCGAGTCGGCCCGACTCGCGCGGAACGCGGGCGTGCTCACGACGAGCGATATCGATCGGATCACGGATCGTACCGGGGAGTTCATCGCCGCGGTCAGCATCCCGATCTTCGCCGAGCACGTGCCGCCGCAGATCACCGGCATCAACGACCAGGAGCGCGCGCTGCGCAAGGTGCGCGAGCGCCACGAGGGGCTGCTCTGCGTCACGCTCGGCGACCGGGGCGCGATGGCGCTCGACGGCGACCGCGTGCACTACGTGCCCGCCTTCCACGTCGACGCGCTCGATACCACCGGCGCCGGCGACGTGTTTCGCGCCGGCTTTGTGTACGCGCTGCTGCAGGCGTGGCCCGCCGACGAGATCCTCCGCTTTGCGAACGCGGCCGCCGCGGTGAGCTGCACGCGTCTGGGCGCGCTCGGCGGCGTTCCGGAACTCCAGGAAGTCCGCGAGCTGGCGAGCTCCGGCAAGGTGAGAACCTGACGTGTTCCTCCGCGGTTTCGCCGCCGCCGTCCTCCTCCTGACGACGAGTGCCCCTGCGCTCGCCACCGGCACGGCCGTCGGCCGTCGCGTCCTCACTGAACAGGCGTTCGAGCTTTCCCTCCCCGGTGAGGTCATCGCGACCCTGACAGCGGGCTGCGACGCGTGTTCCTGGCGGCAGCCGGGCCGCGAGGCCGCGATGCTCACGCTGTGGGTGGACGGCCGGTACTCTCAGCACCTGATGCTCCTGCGCGGCGGGACGGCGGACTACCAGGTGGCACTGGGCCCGGTCGAGGCGGGCGCGCACACTCTGCGCGTCGAGCTCGACACCGTGCTCTCGGCTCACGGCGTCCAGAGCGAATTGTCCGCGAAGGTCGAGCGGGTCGAATTCACGCGCATCCTCGACGGGAGCCCTGGCCACGCCGCGGCGGCGTTCGCACCAATTCTCTACGCCCGCCCCGATACGGTCGGGACCTTCACGGACGTGCCCGCATTCATGTGGTACGAGGTGGAGCCCACCGATCGCGGCACGCGGTTCCGCTACTCGGTGATCTTCACGAACGAGGACGGCGGCACCCCGACCGACCAGCTGATGGCCACCTGGGGTCGCACGACGGACATCGAGTACGTGTACAGCGTGGAGATCGACGCCGCGGGGACGATTCTCGCGGACGACTACCAGGGCCCCGACCACGAGATCCTCGCCTTTGCCGGCAGGCGCGAAGGCCGCCACCCCCTGCTCTGGGTGAGCACGGCGAACAACATGGTGCGCGATCGGGGCACGACGGCCGTCAGGTACGCGCCAGTGCCGGTGCCGTTCGATCTGCACGACGTGTCGCGCGAGGCGGTCATGGACGCGCACCCGTGGACCTACGCCGTCATGGCCGAGGAGCTGGCCCGCGAAGGCAAGATCGTCGAGGGGAGCGCGCCAGGGTCGGGCGCCATCCCTGATGTGCGGCGGTTCGTGTACGTGGAAGCGTGCGGCGAGGTCGCCAACGCCGCCCTGGCGGTGGCCGTCCGCTCACGCGGTCGGTGGTTCTCGTCCGATCGGGGTGTGCCCCAATTCCGGATCGTGCGCAGCGGCTGCTTCCGGGTGGCCGTTCCGCTCCCGGCGGGCACCGGGCTGGGGGACGTCCGCGCCCTGCGCGTGCGGGCATTCGGGTGTCCTCCGGCGAAGGAGGCGCCGCCGACCTGCGGCGCCCCCGCGGCCGGGCGCGCGCGCGCGCGTGTGACGCGGATTAACAAGGTGTTCATGCTCGACGAGCGCTTCGTGCCCATGCGCTCGGTGCTCGTCTGGACGGGCAGGGCGGCGCTTCGCGCGGGCGGGGCTGCCCTGGAGATCCCGATCCCGTGACGTCCTCCCAGGCCCCCGTGCTGGAGATGCGGGGCATCCGCAAGACGTTCCCCGGCGTGGTGGCCCTCGACGGGATCGATCTGGATCTCTGCCGGGGAGAGGTGCACATGCTCCTCGGCGAGAACGGCGCCGGCAAGTCGACGCTGATGAAGGTGCTGAGCGGTGCGCACCGGATGGATGCCGGGGAAATCCGAATCGACGGGCGGCTCGCCGATATCCGCGAGCCCGGCGACGCGCTGGCGCTCGGCATCCGCATCATCTATCAGGAGCTCAACCTCGTTCCGCAACTGTCGGCGGCCGAGAACATCTTCCTCGGCCGGGCGCCGACCCGCTGGCCGGGCGTCATCGACTGGCGGCGGCTGTATGCCCGGGCGACCCATCTGCTTCGCGATCTCGGCATGCAGGTGGATCCCCGCATCCAGGTCGGGCAGTTGAGCCTGGCGCACCAGCAGATGGTGGAAATCGCAAGGGCGCTGTCCGAAAACGCCTCCATTCTGGTGATGGACGAGCCAACCTCCGCGCTGACGAGTCAGGAAGTGACGCAGCTGTTCGCGCTGATCGAACGGCTGGTCTCGCGGCGCGTCGCGATCGTCTACATCACGCACCGCTTCGACGAAGTCTTCCGCATCGGCCATCGTGTGACGGTGCTGCGCGACGGGAAGCACGTGACGACCCGGGCGATCGGGGACGTGTCGGTCGCCGAGCTGGTGCGCCTGATGGCCAATCGCGAGCTGACCGACCACTTCCCGAAGATCCGCGTGGAGCCGGGCCGCGAGCTGCTGCGCGCGGATCGGATCGGCCGGGGCACGCGTCTGCGCGACATCAGCTTCTCGCTTCGCGCGGGCGAGGTGGTTGGCATCGCGGGTCTGCTCGGCGCCGGCCGCACCGAGCTGGCGCGTGCCATGGCGGGCGCCGACCGGCCCGACACCGGCCGCCTCTTCATCAAGGGCGAGGTGGTGTCCGTGCGGTCGCCGGCCGACGCAATCCGCTGCGGCATCGGCTTCCTTCCCGAGGAACGCAAGACGCAGGGCCTGGTCGGGGGACTCTCGGTCGCCAGGAACATCGCGCTTCCCCACGCCAGCCGGATCTCGCGGCTGGGCTTCCTGCGTTCCGGCACGGAGACCGCGCTCGCGCGGCCCCTCATCGACGAGCTGTGCATCAAGACGTCCGGTCCGGCGCAGCCGGCAGTGTGGCTGAGCGGCGGCAACCAGCAGAAGGTCGTGCTCGCCAAGTGGCTCGCTGGCGACGCCGACATCTTCATCTTCGACGAGCCGACCCGCGGGATCGACGTTGGCGCGAAGGTCGAGATCTACCACCTGATGAACCGGCTGACCGCGCGCGGCGCCGGGATCATCATGATCTCGTCGGAGCTCCCCGAGATCCTCGGCATGAGCGACCGGATTCTCGTGATGTACCAGGGACGGCTCCAGGCGGAGCTGTCCGCCGCCGAGGCGACCGAGGAGCGCGTGTTGACCGCGGCGCTGGGGCTCGCATCGTGACAAAGATCGCCGGGCCCGTGCCGCCGGTTCGCGACCCTGGCCGCCCGTCGCCGACGCCGGGCCGCTTCGCGTCCGCCCGGCAGTTCGGCACCGTGATCGGCCTCGTGGCCCTCAGCACGGGACTCTGGATCCTCACGCCGCACTTCCTCACCGTTTCGAATCTTCTGAACGTCGTCGAGCAGACGAGCATCAATGCGATCGTCGCGGTCGGCCTGACGTTCGTCATCCTGTCCGGCGGCATCGACCTCTCTGTCGGCTCCCTCGTTGCGTTGTCGGGGGTCGTGCTGGGAAGCCTCCTGCATGCCGGTCAGCCCCTTGCGATGGCGCTCGCAGCCGCGCTCGTGGTCGGTGCGGCGAGCGGTGTCGCCAACGGCGCTCTGGTGAGCTGGGGCGGTCTTCCGCCGTTCATCGCGACGCTCGGGATGATGAGCATCGCGCGCGGCGCCGCGCTGGTCTTCACCGAAGGGCGACCGGTGTCTGGCTTCGAACCCGCGTTCCGGGTGCTCGCGACCGGACGCGTGGCCCTCATTCCCGCGCCCGTCATCGTGATGGTGCTCACGTACATCGTTGCGCACCTCGTCCTGACGCGAACGACGTTCGGCCGATACGTGTACGCGATCGGCGGCAACGAGGAGGCCACGCGGCTCTCGGGCGTCTCGATCCGTTTTCACAAGACGATGGTGTACGGGGTGTCGGGCGTGACGAGCGCCATCGCGGCGATCATCCTGACCGCGCGCCTGAACTCGGCGCAGCCGATCGCGGGCATGATGTACGAGCTCGACGCGATTGCCGCGACCGTCATTGGCGGCACCAGCCTGACCGGCGGCGAGGGGACACTTGGCGGCACGCTCGTGGGCGCGCTGATCATGGGCGTGTTGCGCAATGGCCTGAACCTGCTGGGCGTTTCGTCATTCCTCCAGCAGATTATCATCGGTGCGGTCATCGTCGTCGCGGTGCTGGTGGACACGGTGCTGAAGAGACGTCGATAGCAGTAAAGGAACCGATATGCGACCGATGCGGAACACCCTGGTGCTCGTCCTCGTGGCCGCCTGCGCCGCCTCCGCGTGCAATCGCGGCGGCGCCACCGGCGAGGCCGCCAAGCCGCGCATCGCGCTGGTGCTCAAGACGCTGAACCATCCCTTTTTCGTTGACATGCGCCGGGGCGCGCAAGCGGCCGCCGATCGCCTCGGCGTGACGCTGCAGGTGCAGGCGGCCGAACGCGAAGTCGACGTCGAGAAGCAGATGCAGATCGTCGAGAACCTGATCCAGACTGGCATCCAGGCGCTCTGCATCACGCCGAGCGGCTCGCGCGAGATCGTGTCGGCGCTGGCCAAGGCGAACGACGCCCGCGTGCCGGTCGTCGTCGTCGACACGCGCGTCGACGAGAAGGCCGCCGCCGCGGCGGGCCTGCGGCTGGAAACGTTCGTCGGCTCCGACAACTACGAGGGCGGCCGGCTGGCCGGCGGCTATCTCCTGAAGATGTCCGGCGGCAAGGCGCGCGTCGCGATCCTCGAGGGCATCCCCGGTCACGAGACCGGCGACTCCCGCCTGCGCGGGTTCCGCGATGCCGTCAAGGACGCCTCCGGCGTGTCCATCGTGGCGTCGCAGCCGGCCAACTGGGAGCGCGACCAGGGCTTCAACGTCTTCCAGAACATGCTGCAGGCGCATCCGGACATCGACAGCATGTTCGCCTGCAGCGATCTCATGGCGCTTGGCGCCATCGAGGCCATCGCGGCCGCCGGAAAGACAGGCCGGATCCGTGTGATCGGGTTCGACGCGCTCGACGATGCACGCAAGGCGATCGAGGCAGGCACGATGGCGGCGTCGGTCGCGCAGTTTCCCTACGAGATGGGCCAGGTCGCCGTGGAAAGCGCGGTGAAAGCGATCCGAGGCGAGAAGCTGCCGGCGGACATGAAAGTGCGGCTGGAGCTGGTGACGAAGGACAACGCGGCGGCGGCCAGGTAGCCGCCCTTTCTCGGGAGCACCCATGGGACCCTCCGGACGAATCCGCCTGAATGTGGGCTTGATCGGCCTCGGCCGCCTCGGCCGTGTCTACGCCCGCGATCTGTCCTCGCGCATCGCCGAGACCCGGGTGGTTGCGGTGGCCGACCCGGCACCCGGGGTGGCTGAGGCGATCGCGGCCGAGTTCGACGTGCCTCGTCATTACGCCGACCCGATGGCCATCATCGAAGACGGTGGAGTGGACGCGATCGTGATCGTCAGCCCGACCGCCACGCATCGCGACCTCGTGGTGGCAGCGGCGGCGCGCGGCAAGCCGACGCTCTGCGAGAAGCCGCCGGCCCTGTCGCTGGACGAGGTGGCGGTGATGAAGCAGGCCATCGACCGCACCGGCGTGTTCTTTCAGTTGGGATTCATGCGGCGGTTCGACAGCGGGTACGCGGCCGCGAAGAAGCAGATCGCCGAGGGCACCATCGGCCGGCCGCTGGTGTTCAAATCCACCTCGCGCGACCCCTTCCGGCCCAGCCTCGAGTACGCGAACCCGAAGAGCAGCGGCGGGATGCTGATCGATATGGGCATCCACGACTTCGACCTGGCGCGCTGGTTCATGGGAGACGTCGCGACGGTGCACACGGTCGGCGCGACCATCGCGTACCCCGAGCTCGCGACCGTTGGCGATATCGACAACGCGGTGGTGAGCCTGGTGTTCAGCGACGGCACGCTCGGCGCCGTTGACCTGAGCCGCAGCGGCATCTATGGCTACGACATTTCGACGGAGATCCTCGGTTCGGAGGGCACGTTGCGCATCGGGTACCTTCGCCAGACGCCCGTGACGGTGTTGACGAAGAACTCCGTCGCCCACGACACGGTGCCGTATTTCATGGAACGATTTCGCGACGCCTATACGACCCAGCTCCAGGACTTCGCGCGGAACGTGCTGCACGAGCGCACGCCGCCGATCACGATCGATGACGGGATGGAATCGCTGCGGATCGGCGTGGCGGCGACGCGGGCGCATCACACCGGGCGGACGGTGATGGTCGCGGATGTGACGAGCGAGGCCTTGCCCGCGTGAGACCTCGGGCGTGGTGACTTCTGCCGCCTGGCGACAATTAGTCCTAATGCGTCAAAACCGGAGAGGGCTTGCGAGCGGAAGAGCCGCACCGGCGGCGGCTGGCGCTCGGCTTCACGACCGAGCGTCAGCCCACTCGCCGTGGTGTTGAACACACCGCCAGTCGTAGCGCAGCCCTTCCGCCTTCGCTCGAG
>CAYHSN010000006.1:0-18578 GCA_964359235.1 uncultured Vicinamibacterales bacterium
AAGCCGAGCGCCAGCCGCCGCCGGTGCGGCTCTTCCGCTCGCAAGCCCTCTCCGGGTTTGACGCATTAGGGGTAACGAAGCTCCGCCTCAAACCGTCGAGTGGCACGAGAACAAGAACGCGGCTACGCTTCGTTACTAGTTGATCGGTGTGAGCGAAATCGGCTTGCGATAGCTCGCGATCGACACCTGGGCCGCCGTCCGCTCCGCCGCCGCGATAAACGCGCGGCCGGCCGGCGAGTCTGGCTCGCTCACGACAATCGGCACGCCGTGATCTCCGCCGACGCGAATCGGCTCGTAGATCGGGATGCCTCCGAGAAACGGCACGCCCATCGATTCGGCCAGCGCCTCGCCTCCGCCCTTGCCGAAGATGTCGCTCTCGTGCTGGCAGGACGGGCAGACGAAGTGACTCATGTTCTCGATGAGGCCGAGCGTCGGGATGTTCAGCTTCTGGTACATCCGCAACGCGCGGCGTGTGTCCGCGAGCGACACGACCTGCGGCGTCGTCACCACGATCGCGCCGGCCACCGGAACCGTCTGGCTGAGACTGAGCACGACGTCGCCGGTGCCCGGCGGGAGATCGATGACGAGATAATCGACGTCCTCCCACCGCACCTCGCGGAAAAACTGCTGGACGACGCCGTGCAGCATCGGCCCGCGCCAGATGATTGGCGCGTCGTCCTGCGTGAGGAAGCCCATCGACACGACCTGGATGCCGTACTTCTCGGCCGGCAGGATCTTCTCGCCGTCGGTGATGAGTTGGGTCTGCACGCCGAGCATGATCGGCACGTTCGGCCCGTAGACATCGCCGTCGATCATCGCGACGCGGCTGCCGCGCTTCGCGAGCGCGAGCGCCAGGTTCACGGCGACGGTCGTCTTGCCGACGCCGCCCTTGCCGGCGCCGACCGCGATCACGTTCTTCACGCCCGCGACGGGCGCGCGCCCCGCGTCGGGGCTCATGGCCGACCGGACCTGCGACGTCATCTCGATCTGGACATCGCCAACGCCGGCGAGCCGCATCACGGCCGCCCGCGCCTGATCGCGCATCTGATCCTTGACCGGACATGCGGGCGTGGTGAGCTCAATCGTGAACGCGACACGCCCGTCGTCGATGCGCAGGTTCTTCACGAACCCGAGGCTGACGATGTCCCGGTCGAGATCGGGATCGGTCACGGACTTGAGCGCGCCGAGGACCGCGGCCTCAGTCACGGATGTGGAAGCCATGGAGTGCCGTGCGCGTGGGCTATTGAACCTGCCGTTCGGCCAGGTCGCCGATGGTCGGCAGCTTGAACTTCTCGCCCTGGAACGCCTTGAACATCAGGACCAGCCACAGGACGACGGCCGCCAGTTGAAGGAAAAAGGCCACGATCCAGCCGAGGATCGGGATGAAACTCAGCACCACGCTCACGGCAAACAGCGCGAGAAACGTGATGGTCGACTGCATCGCGTGGAAGCGTACGAACTTGCTGTCTTTCTCGAGCACGAGAAACAGAATGCCCGTGATCGGCCCCAGGGCGTAAGCCAACGCGCCCGCCAGGTTCGCCTCGAGCCCCGTACTCGACTTCTCCGGATTCGGCGTATTCATGCGTGAGCCTCCTTCGTGATCATACCTCAGCTTCGAACACCTGCCTGCCTTCGTTGTTGAGCAGCACCCAGAAACTGTAGAGGCCAAGGGCCGTGCCGAACGGAAAGAGGAACAGGTTGAGGAGCGCGAGCAGCAGCCCCATCAACCGCGCGATCGCCCGGTGCCGTCGCACACCCGAACCGACCCACGCGTTCACCGCCCCGCCGGCCACGAGCAGCACGCCGAACACGGTGAGCGACACGGCCGTCACACCCGCGGCGAGTTCGGTGCCCTCCCTGAGCGGCGACTCGGCCATCACGGCCGCGCCGGCGGCCAGCAGGAACATGGCCAGGCCGAGCAGCACGCCGAGGCTGCCCCAGACGAGATACAGCACGCCGAGCAGGTTGATGTGCTTGTGCATGACCCGATGGCGCCGCGCGGCCGCCTAGGCGATGGCGATGCGCACCTCGACGGTGGTTGCGGCGGCGGACGCGGGCGCGACCCTGACCGTGAACGTCGTGCCGTCGCGCACACCGGCCGGCACGGTGAGCCGGACCCGGCGCGGCACGATCGCGCCGCCCGTCCCCTCGCAGCGGTCGCAGCGGTCGAACCAGCGCTCGCCGCGGCCGCCGCACGCCGGGCAGATGTCCCGCACCGGCACGTCGAGCGGCACCACGGCGCCGAGCCACGCTTCCCGCGGGCTCAGCACGATCTCGGCCGACACATGGGAATCGACGAGAGGACCGAAGAACGACGCCCGCATCCGGTCGACGAGCGGATCGATCGACGGGAAGTCGATCGCAATCTCGTCGCTCAGCCAGTCGGCATCATCCGCGGCCGCCAGCACGCTCAGGATGTCGTCGTGGTCGCGCATTGCGGCTCCCTCATCCTCGCGTCACCCGCTACGATAGGGACCGCGTCACGGCCTGTCAAGCCAGCCTCGTGGCGGACCGCCGCCCATTCCTGCTAGCATCGGCGTGGCGATGGCACCGCGCAAGGAATGCCCGATGTGCGGCGAGACGATGCGCCTCGAGACCCGAGAGCGCACCGAGCGCATTCCTGGCGCGGGAACGGCGAAGACGCGCATCGTCCGCGAGTGGATTTGCCCGGAGTGCGACTACTTCGAGGAAACCGACGAGGAAGAGCCGCAGCGCTGAGCGGGAAGGAGGCGGACCCGGAGGGGGGACAGCCGAACCGGTTCCGCGTCAGCGCGCGCCCAGGGTCAGCAGCACCTCCCGGCGGATCGAGTCGTCGAACTCGTTGAAGTTGAGCGCGCCTTCACACTCGTCGCAGAGCACCTCGAGGACGGCCGGTCGGGTTTCCTCGGTCACCTCCACCCGGGTGTCCTCCAGGTGGACGACGTGCATCTGCAGAGTCTTGACCAGGAAGTTCCGGTCGTTCCCGCAGTTCGGACAGGTCAGGGCCATGAAATCTCGTCTCCTCGCAGCTAGTTCAGCCGGCTCGTTTTAAAATTGTACGGAATTGTCCTGTCCCGGCGCAATCAATTCGTGAAGGAGTCCCGCAATGCCTGATCCGACAGGTTCGGAGCCGGTCCGGAGCGAGGCGCGCGGGCCGCACTGGGTGGCGTGGGTGCCCGACGAGAACGGCAAGCCGAAGGAATCGGTCGTGCTGGTGGGTCAGACGCGGGAAGAGGCCGAAACCCGCGCTCGCGACTGGGCGCGGACGCTCGCCGGACGGGCGTAGCGAGCACACCCGGACGGTCGCTGGGCGGTGGCGGGGGTTCGCAGAGTGGGACGCGTCCTGGTCACAATCACGGAGTTTCGTCCTCGTTTTCGTCAGGATCCAGCTCGGCAGGATCGCCCAATTGCAGAATTTGCCCCACCGAGTGGCCCTCCAGGACGCAGTACGGTCCCTTGGCTTCCAGCGCGACGACAACGAAGCCCCACGGGCGTGTGCGGTAGCTCACGGTGACGCAGCCGCACTGCAGCCCTTCGAGCGCTTCCAGCTCGAACACCGTCGCCGGCCGAAACCCGGTTTGTGGAACCATCGGCAGCGACATTGACCGTCCTCCTGCCCTCCGACCCTGCAAACCCCACGCCACTCTGCCCTGTTAGCTGGCGTACAAAAGGACACCTTCGACGCGACGGTCCGGATAGATGGATCTGGCCGCTGCCACGTAGACGTCGAGCTGCGCGCGATGGCCCGGATGCTCGCGGCCTGTCTTGAAATCCAGAACGACCATCGCGCCGTCGGGACGTTCGACGAGGCAGTCGATCGTGCCGCGCACGATCGTCCGGCCCGAGATGAGCGAGAACGGCACCTCGAAGTGGCGCTCGCCGTCCTCCATGAGCGCGCGCACCTCGTCTCGCGCGCGCATCGCGGCGTAGGTCGCAGCCGCTTCTTCAATGACACGGCTCACGTTCACGAGCGTGGCGAACTCGTCCGGCCGGACGAGCGACGCGGCTCGGCGCCGCAACGCGTCTTCGTCTTCGATTGGCGCCCACTGGCGGAACAGCCGGTGTACGAGGGTGCCCGCGATTCGCCTCTCGCCCGCATCCAGCGGTTCGGTCTTTGCGTCCGCAACGTCGTCAGTCTCCACGAGCCCGGTCACTGGCAGCCGATCGCGGGCAGGGTCCGCCGACAGCTGCGAGAAATCGTCCGGCCCGCGAGGCGTGCGAACAAGCGCGCTCGGGACGGATGCGAGCGTGGCGTTCTGCACCGGGCGGCACACCCTCAGGCGATACTGCCGGCCGCTCGCACCCGGCCATTCGGTCGTGTCGGACGCGGCGTCATGCGCGGCAGCTTCGAACAGGCTGGCGAACGAGCCCGGCAGCACGCCGGCGAGACTGCCCGGGCCCGGGGTGAGACGTCCGTCCTTCAGCGCCGTGACCAGATACAGTCGATCGCGCGCGCGCGTGAGCGCGACGTAGAGCAGGCGCTTGGTCTCTTCGCGATCCTTCGCGCGCTCGTCCTCGTCCGCATCCGGCACGTACCGCCCCACGGTCACGCGCGCCTCCCCTCCCGCATCCTCGATCACACGCACGGGCGGCGTCTGAGCGCCCACGCCCTTCGCGAGATTGACGATGAAGACGATCGGGAACTCCAGGCCCTTCGCGGCATGGACGGTCATGAGGTTGACGGCTTCGAGCGCTTCGAGCACGGCGTTCGACTCGTCGCCGGCATGGAGACAGTCGAGGTACTCGGCGATGCGCGCGAGCGTGGCGTAGCCGCGATTCTGGATGCGGCGCACGAGCGATCGGAGCTTCTTCACGTTCTCCCACGCCTGCAGGCGGCGCGGACCGCGCAGCTCGAACGCGTAGGCGCTCTCGGCGAGGATCTGGTCGACGAGGTCCGCCGGCGGGATGCGGTCGACGAGCGCGAGCCAGTCGCTGACGCTCCGCCGCGCCTCGGCCAGCACGTGTTGGTCTTCATCCGACAGCGCCGTGGACACCGGCGGGACGGACGGGCTGGTCAGCGTGGCGGCCAGGCGAGGCGCGAGCCGGGCCAGGCCGGCATCCGAGAGCCGGACGACGCGCGATCGCAGAAAGGCGGCCGCGCGCAGATCCGACGAGGGGTCGGCCAGGTAGCGCATCAGCGCCGCGAGGTCCTTGATTTCGTCCGCGTCGAAGAACCCGAGGCCCTTGTAGACGTACGCCGGCACGCCGCGGGCCCCGAGGGCTTCTTCGAACTCGCGGTGGCTCACGCGCGATCGGAAGAGAATCGCGATGTCGCTCGGACGCGCGTCCCGCGCGACGCCGGTCTGACGATCGCGTACGGTGCCCTCACGGCACAGCCGCACGATTTCGTCGGCGACGGCCGCCGCCGAGCGCTCGGGATCGTCCGCGGCCGCCAGACCCAGCACGGGGCCGGCGGCGGCCTTTGCGAGCGCCCGCTCGTCGATCGGGAACTCGTCCGACTCGTCGTAGCGAAACGCGTCCGTCCGCGCGGGCGCCTTCTCGATGGCCTGGCACAGGTCGTTCACGAACGCGAGCAGCTCAGGCACCGCGCGGAGGCTCTGCCTGATCGATCGCCGCGCGCAGCCTTCGGGCCGGAGTGAGTCGATGAACGCCGCGGCCTCGTCCAGGACCCTGACCTCGGCGTCGCGGAACCGGTAGATGGACTGCTTGCGGTCGCCCACGACGAAGATCGATGGCTGCAGCGGGGCGTCGTGCACGAGTCCGAAGCCCTCGCCCCACGACTTGATGAGCTGCTCGACGAGTTCCCACTGTGCGCGGCTCGTGTCCTGGAACTCGTCGACGAGCACGTGGTGGTAGCGCGACTCCAGGCGGAACCGGCTCTGGGCGAACTCGTCCATCTGCCGGAGCAGGCCGAGCGCGCGATCCACCAGATCCGCGAAGTCCAGCACCGAACGTTCGTCCAGCGCGCGCCGGTACTGCGCCTCGGCAATCTCGAACAGCTTCCGCACGCCGCGCGCGAGCAGCGCATTGAGGTCGCGATCGAAGACCGTGAGGATCTCGACGACCCGGGGCGCGGCGGCCGTGACGGCCCGCCGGTGCCGCCGCCACGCGTCGTCCGAGTCGCCGTGCCTCGCGCTGTACGGGGGGTGACTGCCCTTCTCCGTGCGCGCCTTGCCTTCCTGCGTGATGAAGTGCTCGCGCGCGCGCTCGATCACCGAGCGGACCGCCGCCGTGTCCGGCGGCGCGAGCGCCGCGAGCCCGCGCAGTGTCCGCGCGAGCAACTGGAACTTCGGGTGCCGGACGGGCCCGTCGGCCAGGAACCGCTCGAGGCCTCCCGGCACGCAGTCCAGGAGCGCCCGCAGATCGGCGCGCGCGCGCTCACAGGCCCGTTCCAGGGTCAGGTCCCGCGCAGTGCGGTCGAGGAAACGTTTCAGCGCGCCGCGCGCGACGAGGCGGCGCTCGATGAGACGCGACAGCCCGGCGCGCGCCTTCGTCGTGCCGAGTTGCGCGAGGATGAGCGTGAGATCGGGGTCCTGCGGCGCGCGGTGGATCGCGATGCGCAGCGTGCGATCGATCGCCAGTTCCGCCAGGCGCGGCACCTCGGTTTCGTCGGCGACCTCGAACCCGGGATCCAGATCGGCCTCGAGCGGGAACTCGCGCAGGAGCGAGAGACAGAAGGCGTCGATCGTGCTGATGGCGATCTCGCCCAGCCGATCGCGCAGATCGAGCCAGCGCCGGCGGCCGTCGGGCGAGAGCGCCGCCTCTTCGCGCAGCCGCCGGACGATTCGCTCGTGCATCTCGGCGGCGGCCTTGCGCGTGAAGGTGATGGCGAGGACGTTCGAGGGCCCCACGCCGGCGCGCAGCAGATTCAGGTAGCGCTCGACGAGCACGCGTGTCTTGCCCGTGCCGGCCGACGCCTCCAGCACCACGTTCCGGCGCGGATCGACCGCGAATCGCCGCGCCGCCTCGTCGGCCGGATCGACGAACGCCCCGCCTCCCGGATCCCCGGGGTCGCTCTCGAACAGACGCCTGTGCTCACTCATCGCCCACGTAGTCCTTGCGGCATACCGGCGCGTAGGCGCAGTACACGCACCGGTACGGTTCCGCGGGCCGCACCGGAAACTCCCCGCGCTCGATGCCCTCGATCGCGCTCACGAATCGTTCCTGGCCCTGCCGCACCGCGTCCGCGAACGGTTTCCCCGGTTGCGCCAGCGGCGTGAACGACCGGCGCTCGTTGAACGCCACGTAACCCGCCGTGCCGAGGCGCCAGGTCCGTCCCCGGTGGCCGGCCAGGCGCTGCTCCGCGCACACGCCATAGACGGGAAGCTGAATGGCGTTCGCGAGCTTTGGCGCACTGCCGAGTTTGTAGTCGATCACGCGCAACGTGCCGTCCTCCAGGAGATCGATGCGGTCGGTCTTGCCGCGCAAGCCGACGCGCCGCGCGCCGTTCGATCCCTGCAGCTCGAACTCGCCTTCGAGGACGTACTCGAGCCGCCGCTCGACGACGGCCGCCTCGACGCCGATCTCGAACTCGAACGCGCGCTCGGCCAGACCCGTCGCCACCGCGGATCCGAGAAGTCGCGCGCGCTCGAGGGCGCGGTCGGCTTCCGGCAGCCGCGCGAGCCGTTCATCGGCCACGCGCGCGAACGCCGCGACGGCCTCGTCGAAGTGCTCCACGGTGATGGCGCCGCGGCCGGCCTGCTGCCACTCCGAAAAGAATTCCTGGAGAACCTCGTGCAGGAGCAGGCCGCGTTCCTGCGGCGTCAGGCCGGGTTCTTCCTCGCGTTCCTCGTCGATGCGCAGCACGGTTGCGGCGAAGTACTTGAACGGGCACTGCAGGTAGCGTTCGACGTCGCTCACCCGGTACACGTCCGGGTCGCGCGGATCCGCCGCGCCGTGAAACATCGGCGCGCCGGACGGCGTGCGCGTGAGACGCAACGCAAGCCACGCGGCGGCGGCGCCGGAGACCGCCTCCGGCGCGAGCGGTGCCTCCGACAGCGCCTCGTGCGCGAACATGCGTCCGGCCGGTTCGTCCGGCGACCGCTCCACCGGCAGGCCCGCCTCCTCGAGATCTTCGAGAAACGGCGACGGCCGGACGAGCGCGTCGTCTTCGAGCGTGAACGTGGACAGCGAGACGCGGGCGGCCGGCAGCCGGATGAGGTCCAGGAACGCGGCGCGCGGCCCGGTGCGGCGCGCAATCTCCCGCGGCCAGCCGAGCTGCACGAGCAGGTTCGCCGGGTAGAAGACCGTGCGGGGGACGGCCTCGGGCCAGTCGGTGTCGGCGAGGCCGACGAGCCGGATCTCGTCGAAATCGCCGTAGCGCGCCGCGGCCGCGTCGACCAGGTGCACGCCGCTGCGCCCGGCGCGCGGCGAGAACGTCTGCGCTTCAATCCACCGCCGGATGCTCGCCGCCAGCGCCACGAACGGCCGGGGTGTGTCGTCGTGCTGCGCGTGCGCCGCGCCCAGGGCGTCAATCGCGCCGAGGATCGCGGCGCGCGCACGCAGATGACGCACCCGCCAGCTCGCGGCGCGCGCCGGCAGACGCTCGCGGCGGCGCAGGAACGACGCGAGCGTTTCCAGATGCGCCGAGGGCGCGCCTTCGTCGGTGAGCGACGCCAGCTCGCCGCCCATCCGTGCGATCGCTCGCGCGGCGCACGCCGCCGCCCGGGCCTGCGCGGAGGCCACTGATGCCACGCGGCCCGCTTCGAGATCGGCGGCGAGCGCGGCCACACGATCGAGTCCGCCCAGAAACCGAACCTGCTGCAGCGCGGCGTCGAGCGCCGCGATCTCGTCGAGCGTCACGGCGCCGCCATCGCCGTCGAACCGGAAGTGCGGCGAACGCAGCCACGCCACGATCGCGCCGCGCGTGAAGCCCGAGACGACCACCGTGAACAGCAGATCGAGCGCGGCCGCGTACGACTCCGCGGCGAGCGGCAGCGCGTCGAAAGCCTGATACGGCACGCCCGCGGAGCCGCACACCTGCCGCGCGAGGTAGACGTACGGCAGCGGCCGCTGAAAGACGACGGCGAAGCGATCGAGCGCGTCGCCGCCGGACGCGCGCGCGATCGCCTTTGCGCGTCTGGCCGCGCCGGTCAGCTCCTCTTCGCGGTCGCGGCTCACCTGGTACAACGACTCGGCGTCGCCCGGTGGCGCCAGCAGCACTGGACCACCGTCGTCTGCCCCGACGCGGGCCTCCTCGATCCCGGGCAGCAGGCGATGGAGCCGCTCGTGGAAGCCCGTCGCGAGCGTCTCTTCGGTCGTCACGACGTCCACGCGCGTGAGACCGGAGAGCCGCGCAAGGAGATCGAAGTCTGCAGGCCACAACCCGCCGCGATCGATGACCTCGTCCGCGACGGACACGATGACGTGGGCGAGAGGCGGCGACGGCCCCTCGATCAGGAGGTGGCGACGCAGTCCGTGTTCGTCGACCAGGCCGGCGTCCTCGAGGAAGCGTTCGTAGGCGCGAAAGGCCGCGGTGAGAAAGCGCGTCTGCGTCAGCATGCGGGCCGCGCCGCGGTCGGCGTCGGCGCTCGGCTCGAGCGATCCGATCATCAGACGCTCGAACGCCTCGATCGACTGCTGCCGCCGGCCGAGCTCGTCGTAGAACCCGAGCATCGCGATGACGAGACCGGATCGCAGCGCGAAGGGGAGCGTGAAGCCCTCGGCGATCGCGGCGCGCGCCGCACGGCCGAACAACACCTCGCGCTCGAGCTCGGTGACGAGCCGCGGCGCCTCAGGCACCCGCTCGTGCAGACCGAGATACCACTCGGCCCGCGTGACGAGGTCCGGCAGCACGAACGCGGACGCGCGCGCCGCGTCCCCTGTCCCGGTGAACCAGAAATTCTCGAGCGTTCGCCGCAACTCGTCCGCCGCGGCCCGCGTCGGAACGATGACCGCGCACGAGCGCCCCGCGCCGGTCCCTGCATCTCGCGCGGCGGCGGCAATCGCCCGCTGAAACGCCCGCAGGTGCGGCGCCCGAAGCAGGCGCGTCTGGCGAGGCGTGATCACGGCAGTTCGGGAGGTTTCACGAAGCGTGCGAGATCGCCGGAGGCGCGCTCGAGGAGGATGAGGGCGCCGGCAGCCGCCGACGAAGCGTCCCACGCCACGGCCAGCAGGCCCGACTCGACAGCCTGCCGGCGCACGCGGCAGGCGTGCCTCGCAAGCTGCAGCGCGCTCGTGAGCATCGCATGGACCGATCGCAGGTCGTCCGGCGGCTTCACCCGCGCGAGCGCGCTCGAGGCCTCGGCGAGCTGCCGGTCCGCGCGCGCGATCGCCTTCGGATCGGGGCCCGCGAGACGCCGGATGTCGTCGAGCGCGCTCCTGGCGCGTTCGGCGCGCGCGAGCGGCTTCGTGAGGTCCTGGCGATACGCCTTGTAGGCTGAGGCGCGCAGCGCCCAGTTGTCGCGCGCGAGCCGGAGCCGCCGCGCCGCATCCAGCTTCTCGTCGAGCGCGGTCAGAAGCGCCGACAGGATCTCCGGACGCTTTCGTCCGAGCGCATCGTCGGTTTCGAGCGTCTTCCTGACGAGGCCCTCGACACCGCGGACGTCGGCGTGCCTCGCGTGCGTGTTCGCGGCGGCCAGGGTCGAGGCGGCGAGATCCGCGTACGATTTCTCGACGCGCAGCTCCGCGCTGAGATCTCCGATGGCGCGCGTGCGCGCGCGGGTCACCCACGCTGTCGGAAGCGTGGCCTGGGCGCCGTCGAGCAGGACCATCGCCGACCGCAGGAGATCGATCCGTCCGGCCGGCTCAGGCGCCAGCCCCGCGGCGGTCAGCACGTGCTCGATGCTCTCCTGGAGCGTCGGCGCGGGCATGAGCGGGACCGGGGGCGGCGGCTCGACGCTGGCGACCAGGTTCAGCTCGAAGCGATCGTCACCCGCTGATGCCCGCAACTCGGAGACCACTTCGTCCAGAAGCCCCTTCAGATCCGCGACGTCCTTCGCGCGGTAGCCGAAGCTCGACCGCGACCATTCGCCAAGCGCCTGCCGTGCCTGTTCGGCGAGCTGGAGCCGCCTTCTGGGATCGTTGGTCAGCGGGATGGCGTTCAACGCCCACGCCACCTGGCCGCTGAGCGTGGCGAACTCGGCCTCGCCACGTGTCTCGGCGTAGTTGGTCGCGCGGGCCGAGTCGGCATACCGATCGGTCGTCGTCCAGTCGACGGCGTTTGCCGGGATGGTCACGAGCTGCAGCCGCGGCCCACCCGAGGCGCCCAGCGAATCGAGCGGCATCGAGAACACCACACGGTCGGCGACACGCGCGAATTCCCCGAAGCTGACGAGCGTGGAACCGTCGGCGAGGAAGATGCGGTAGAGGACGGCCTGCGGCGCCTGTCCGCGCGCGGGCACGACACCCGCGGTGAGCGCGCCGACGAGCGCCGCCGCGCACAACATCACTCGCGATCGCGCGGCGCCGGGCCTGTGCGTCATGGCGTAGGTACTAGTGTGACACACCGGCCCCGTCAAGCGCCGACCGCATCGCCCTGCCGCTTGCGCCGCAAAAGGAAGGGCTGTGGAAATCATGTGGAAGAAACGTGAATCGCCTGTGCATGACTCGACAGGACGATCCTTTTTTCGCGCGAAATCCTCCGAAAACCTCCGCCCGAACGTTGTGGACGCCGCCTTCGGCCGTCCTTTCGCTTGACGCGATTCCTCAGTCCACTAGAATAGCCCGTCGGCTGTTGGCAAACGATTCCCTCTTTTTCCAGACCTCACCGTTGTGACCGTCCGTCGCTTCGAAGAAATCATCAACGGCCGGGAGTACCTGATCGAGGTCTCCGAGGTCGGGACCGATCGGTGGCGCGCCCAGATTGCGCGCGTGCCGGGCGGCTCGGCCGCGCTCATGCCCTTCTACGGATCCACCCCGGACGAGGCCGCGCGGCAACTCAGCCAGTGGCTCATCCGCGCGCATCGCCACGCGGCGAATCCGGTACAGTAGCCGCGTCCATGACGCGCCGATCCCTTTCGACACGACTCTTCTGTCTTCTGACTAGTAGACAACGGCGGAATTGCAGGATTTCAGGATTTCATGTTTCAGGATTGGCGGACGCGCCAAGTCACCGACATCAATCCTGCAATATGAAATCCTTCAATCCTGAAATGCCAGCGAAGTAAAGGTGGTGGACCAGACGGGAGTCGAACCCGTGACCTCGTGAATGCCATTCACGCGCGCTCCCAACTGCGCTACTGGCCCACCGGCTGGAGCAAACGAACCTGTATTCTAGCCCATCTCCCGCGTCAGGCTCCACCCGGGAGCGGCCGGCCCGTCGCGCGCGCGTAGTCCTCAGGCGTGTCGATGTCCTGAAACGCGCCGTCATCGTCCACTTCCACGTCCAGCACGGCCGCACCGTACGCGCGGACCACGGCCTTCGCCCCGAGGGCTGGATCGGCGTGGCGTAGCGCGTCGAACACCGCGCGATCGAAGATGACCGGATGCCCGTGGCGGCCGCCCCGCACGGGCCGCACGACCGGCGCGCGCGTGCGTCGCCAGGCCGCGATGAGCGCCCGCGCGGTCTCGGCCGACACAAACGGCGCGTCCACGAGCGTCACCAGCATGGCCGACGCACCCGGATGGTCGATCGCCGCGAGCGCCGCGACGACCGACGAGAGCTGTCCCTGCTCGGGATGCGGGTTCTCGACGACGCGCGCGAGGATCGGCAGCGCCATCACCGCCTGCCGGACATCCTCCGCGCCGGGTGCCACCACGACCACCACGTCGTCCACGCCGGCCGCGTCGAGCGTCGTGACGATGCGCGACAGAAACGATTCGCCGGCGACGCCGGTCGGGAGGAGGGCCTTGACGCGGCCCATGCGCGTCGCGGCGCCGGCCGCAAGCACGACTGCTGGAATCATGCGCGCATTGTATCGCTGCAAAGAGGGATGGACTAGAATCGCCGCGTGGCCGATCCCAAGATTCGGATGCGGTGTCAGCGCTGTGGCACGGCGATGGAGATGCGCGACCCCGCGCCCGGCGCGCCGTGGACCCCCGACCAGTACTGGGTCTGCCCGCGGTGCGGGCGTCACTTCTGGACGACTTACCCGCCGCCCAAGAAAGAGGAGCCGAATGTGGCCGGCGCGGTGAGCTCTCAAGGCTGAGCTGGGCTCCCCTCACCCTAACTCCTGCGTCTTGCTTGACTTCGGTCAGGGAAGTCCCTACACTTCACTTCCTCCCGTTCCGGCCTCGCCCGGCGGCCTTGGTTTGCGCCCTTTCTTTGGGCCCGCTCGAAGGGTTCGGAACGGCCACTCAGGCGGCTCGTTCCGGGGGAGGGCCGTCCGGCGGGAAGAACTTGGTGGCCGGTGACTGGCGTACAGCGACGCCAGGCCGCAAGGCTCGAGGCCGGCTCGGGCCGCGGGAATTCGGAAGGTCGTCGGCGTCTCGTTCTCGCCTTCGATAACGGGCCGCGTACCTTCGGCCCGGTTCCCACGCCTGAACGCCAGCTTCGTGATCCTCGGGATACTCCCGAAGGACGTTCGCTCATCGGAGGACATATGGCGACCGGTACTATCGCACGCCTCCTCATCGACAAGGGGTTCGGCTTCATCCGTGATGAAGGAGGCATCGAGCATTTCTTCCATCGCAGTTCGGTGCGAGGGGCCGTGTTCGAGTTGCTCCGCGAGGGCCAGCGGGTCGAGTTCACGACCGAGGAATCGACCAAGGGCCCCCGTGCCGGCGAAGTGCGCCTGATCGAAGGCTAGCACTCCCCCTTTCCTGAGTTCGTATCGCCGGCCGGGGGTGAGGTTTCCCCCGGCCCGGTTGAACACCGCCACGTTCGTCCCGTATCCTTCCCCTGCTATGAGTCCGTCCGCCGTCCGGGGTCCCCGCCGCGCATGGAAGATCCGACTCCTGGTCTGTGCGCTCGGCGTCGCCACGCTCGCCGCGCTCGGCAGCCAGCTCGGCCGCCTGCTGTACGCCCAGGATGCGGTGGCCCACACCGACGCGATGATCGTGCTGTCGGGCGCGAGGACCGAGCGCTGGTTGGAAGCCGTGGACCTGTATCACGAAGGACTCGCGCCGCGCGTCATCCTCAGCGCCGGGGGCCCTCACGACGCTGACGCGGAGCTGCGCAAGCGCGGTATCGAACCTCCCGATGAGACACGTCAGACGCGCGACCTGATGGTGCGACTCGGGGTACCCCGCGAAGCCATCTCGATTCTGCCTGGTAAACCCGATAACACGGTGCAGGAAGCCGGGGCGTTTCGCCGGCTTGCGACAACGCAGGGCTGGCACCGCGTCGCGATCGTCACGTCGAAACTGCACACGCGCCGGGCGCGGTTCGCGTTCCGCCGCGAGTTCGCCGGCCTGGGGTTGGAAGTGTTCGTGCGGGCGAGCCGGCATGATCGCACCGATCCCGCGCACTGGTGGCGCACCCGTGCAGACGTGCGCGAGACGCTTGTCGAGTCGGTCAAGCTGGTCGCCTACAGCCTGGGTCTCGGGGAATAATGGAAGCACGTCCGCCCGGCGTCCGGAAGCGAATGGGGCCCGGTGGCCCTCCCGGTCTTCAAAACCGGTCGCTCCCCGCTTTGCGGGGGGGCTGGGTTCGACTCCCAGGCGCTTCCGCCAGCCTTCGCCCGCGCCTGACGCCGCGGGCTTCGGCCAGGCGAGCCAGCCGGATGCGAAGGCTGTTTCGCCGGAGCCTCTTGCGAAGGCGAACTCCGACCCGGCGCCGACTCGCCTGCATGCGATCCGCCTGGGTCGCCTTCATCGGGTAATCACTCGCAGAAACGCTCCGGTGTCGCTGAGGTCGGCGAGGACCGCGTAGGCGCCGCTCGCGGCGAGTGCCTCCGTGTCGTACGGTCCGGTCGCGACCGCGATGGCGCGGACGCCCGCGGCCTGCGCGCACGCGACATCGGCCGGCGTATCGCCGACCACGAACACATGGCGGCTCGAGATCGGCTTCACCCCCAGTTGCGCGGCGCGCGCCAGCGCCACCGGCACGAGCGCATTGCGGTCCGCGGCGTCGTCACCGTACGCGCCCCAGGCGAAGTAGCGCGCGACATCGAAGTGCGCGAGCTTGATGTCTGCGCCGTCGGCGAAGTTGCCGGTGAGCAGTCCAAGCGAGAGACCGGCTCGCCTCTGGAGAGCCTCCAGCGCCTCGCGCACGCCGGGCATCAACCGCTTGCCTGGCGCGGGCCGCTCGATTTCCTCGGCAAGCCGCGCGCAGTAGCGCTCGCGAAACGCCGGAAGCCAGTTCCCGTCGACCGCGCGGCCGAGGCGCGCGAACGCGTCGAGCACGATGGCCTGATCCGTCCGCCCCGCCATCGGCACGCCCGCGAAGGCGTCGGCCACGCCGTACAGCTCTTCGAACGCGCGGTTCATCGCCCGCACACCGGCGCCGCCCGTGAGCACGAGCGTGCCGTCGACGTCAAACAGGACCAGTGTGGCGGGAGTGGAAAGGGCCATTGTAGAATCCGGAGCTGGGGAGGCCTTCAATGCGATTCACGGGTGTTCACGTCAAGGGACTTGTCGCCGCGGCGGCTGTGTGCGGCGTGCTCGTTCTCGTCTCCACATCGGTCGCGGGTTCGCCGCAGAGCGCCCTCATCCGCGGGCGCGCCGAGATCAAGGGCGAGGGGATCACCGGCACCGCCGACTTCCGCGAGGTCGCGGCCGGCAGCGCGGGCGCGACGGATCCCCGGTATCCGGTCGGGACCGTCGCCGTGGAAATCGTGCTCAAGGTCCGTGGTCTCGCGCCGGGCGTGCACGGCGTGCACGTCCACGAAGTCGGCACATGCGAGCCGACGTTTGCCGCCGCAGGCGGTCATTTCGATCCGGGCCCGCACGGGATGAGCGATCCCGACGCGAACCATCCGTACCATATGGGTGACCTGCCGAACCTCATCGTCAACGATCTCGGCGAAGGCCATTTCACGACGCGGACGACTCGCTTCACGCTGGCGCCCGGGCCGCTGTCGGTCTTCGATGACGACGGCTCGGCCCTCATCGTCCACGCCGGCCCCGATCAGGGCGTCACGGGCGAGCCCAAGTCGGGTGTCGCCGGCGGCGCGAGAGTTGCCTGCGGCGTCATCACGAAGGTCCAGTAGGGGCCGAGCTTGCCTGCCCTGAGCGAAGTCGAAGGGCTCGGCCCGTCAGCGCAACCACCGCCGCCAGCCCCCTATCTCCGCGAGTGCGCCGGTGGCCGCCTGCAGCTTCAGCGAGCGGCCGCCGAGCGCGCCGGCGAAACGCGCGTCTTCGGTCATCGCGATCACGGCGAGCCGGCGTCCCTCGGCCACCCGCACGAGGTCCGCCGCGAAGGCAGGCGCCGCGTCATCTGGCAGCATCGCCGTTGGATGCTCGATCAGCAGGACCGCCGGGTCCGTCGCGATCGCGCGGGCGAGGTGCACGCGAATCACCACGTCCGGCGGCGCGGCGCTCAACGGTTCGCCAAGCCGCCGTGCCGCGATGCCGGCCTCCTCGGCCAGGCGTGCGGCCTTCGCCGCGATGTCGTCCGGCACCGGATCGATCGACAGCGTGAACGGGATCGCGAGGTTCTGCAGCACGGTCGAGGCCCCGAGCAGGACCGCGCGCGCGCTGACGATCCCGATGCGATCCAGCCGCGCGAGCCACTCACGCTCGTCCCGGACGTCGGCCGTCGATCGGCCGAACACGCGGACCTCGCCTTCGTCGGGCAGCGTCGCGCCGGTCACGAGATTGACCAGGATCTCCGCCGACGTCGCGTCGAAGCCCGCCAGCGCCACGCGCTCACCGGTCCGCACGAGGAGGTGCTGCACGCGCAGCGGCCGCAACCCGCCGTAGTGCTTCCGCGCGCCCGACACCTCGACGACGGGGACGGCGATCGCGTCGTTCATGGTCGGCGGCCGGCGCGCGCACAGAGGCGCGTGAATTCCTCCGCTGGCAGCGACACCGATCCGATCGCCGCGTGACGGCTGCTCTCGTCGCCGTGGTAGTCGGATCCGCCCGTCACGGCCAGATCGTACCGGCGCGCGAGCTCCGCGTAGCGCGCCCGCGCCACCTCGTCGTGATCGCTGTGGTAGACCTCCAGCGCGGCAAGGCCCGCCGCGACCAGGCCGCCGATGAGATCGTCGCGGCCGAGCAGGCCAGGATGTGCGAGCGACGCGAGGCCGCCGGCGCGCCCGATCGTCGACACGACCTCCTCCGGTGACGCGGCCCAGCGCGGCACGTAGGCCGGGCGTCCTTCGCCGATCAGCCGGTCGAACGCCTCGTCCGCACTCGCCACGTGGCCCGCGCGCACGAGCTCGACGGCGATCCGCGGCCGGGCCACGGCGTGATCCGGATGGGCTGCGGCATCGCGCAACACGGCGTCGATGTCGATGGGGCATCCGAGCGCGGCGAGGCGTTCGGCCATCATGCGCGCGCGCTCGACGCGCGCCGCGCGCTGCACGACGAGGAAGTCCCGCAGGGCACCCGACGCCGGATCGATGAAGTAGCCCAAGACGTGCACGTCGCGCGCGTCGACGACCGCCGTGATCTCGATACCCGGCACGATCGCGATGCCGTGCGCGCGGGCCGCGACGGTCGCCGCCGACACGGCCGCGACCGTGTCGTGATCCGTCACGCTCAGCGTGTGGATGCCCGCCTCCCGGGCGCGGCGGATGAGCGCCTCGGGCTCGAGCCGGCCGTCCGACGCGGTGGTGTGCAGGTGGAGATCGATCACGCGCGGCGCGTCCTCTTCCCCCCTGGCCTGGTGCGCCGGGTGAGCGCGCGGTACTCGCGGATGAGCAGATCGAGGTGGCGGCGTTCCTCGTCGGCGAACTCGAGGAAGATCTGTTTCCCCTCCGAGTCCTCGAAGCGCTCGGCGTAGCGCTTGAAGAACCGGTGCGACCCGCGCTCGCAGCGGATGCCGATGAGGAGCGCACGCCGGCTGTCGACGCCCGCGCCGAGTTCGTCCGCGCCGGCGGCGAACAGGCCGTTGGCGGCGCCGCGGAAGAACAGGAACGTCGGGCGTGATTCGAGCTCCGCGTCCTGCGCCAGCAACTGCCGGTACCGCGCCTCGAGCCTGCGGAGATGCTCCTCTTCCTCGGCGGCGAGGCGCTGGAACACGCGCCGGCCGCGCGCGGCGCGCGCGATGCGCGCCGCGCGGTTGTAGAATTCGCGCCCGCTGCGCTCGGTCGCCATGGCGATACGCAGGGCGTCTCGCGCGAAGACGAGCTCGGTTGGCACCTGCCGGGCCGGCAGCCGCCGCCCGTTCCGGCACGCGTCGCACGCACCGTAGATCTGCACCACGCTTTGCCGCGCGGCAAAACCGCGCGCGGCGGCGACTTCCTCGAGCGCCGCTTCGATGTCGGCGCTCAGGAATTCGGCCGTCGTGTTGCAGGTCTTGCAGATGAGATGGAAGTGCCGCGGGTGGCGGTATGAATGCTCGAAGCGGAAGCGGCCTTCGCCGAAGTCCACCTTGCGCGCGATGCCGGCGTCGACCATCCACTGCAGCGTCCGGTAGATCGTCGCGCGGCTGATCCGCTGGTCTTCCCGGCGGATGAGATCCACGAGATCATCCGCGCTCAGATGCCCTTCCTGGCGCAGGAAGACATCGACGATGAAATCGCGCTTGCTGGATCGCTTGGCGCCCGCCGGACGCAGGCGTTCGAGGTAGGCCGCGGTGGATTCCATGGCAGAGGCGGCGGCCGGCGGCTGAAGGCCGAGGGCCGCCGCGCCCGCGCGGAATTAGACCG
>CAYHSN010000006.1:18588-19361 GCA_964359235.1 uncultured Vicinamibacterales bacterium
GTGCGCGGTTGGCGGGGTTGCTGGCTTGGGCGGGGGGGGGGGGGGGGGGTGGCCGGCGGCCCCCCCCCGCGCCCGCGAGGAATTAGACGGTGAACGACGAACCGCACCCGCAGGTCGAGCGGGCGTTCGGGTTCTTGATCGTGAAGCCGCCGCCCGACACGTTGTCGACGAAGTCGACCTCGGCGCCTTCCAGGTAGCGGACGCTGATCGGATCGATGAGGAGGCGCACGCCGTTCGACTCGAAGACCTGGTCGGTCGACGGATCACCCTCGCCCTCGTCGATCATCAATCCGTACTGAAAGCCCGAACAGCCGCCGCCCTGCACGAACACCCGGAGGCCGGCGCTCTGCTTGTTCTCTTCGGTGAGCAGCTCGGTGATCTTCGAGGCTGCCGTTAGTGTGACGTTAATCATGGAACGATACTCCCCCCAAGGGATTGGCCGACTCCCCTCAAGTATAGCGGCCCGCGGTGTGCGCGTTCAACCAGACCCGGCCGGGGCGACGCGCCGGCCCGCCGGTCAGCCGCGCATCGCCGCCAGCGCGCGCGCCGATTCCTCCTCGATGCCCTTGTGCAGGCTGTTGCCGTGCGCGTCCATCGTGACAATCGCCGGGAAGTCCTTCACCTGCATGTGCCACATGGCCTCGGGGATGCCGAAGTCCAGCAGCGACACGCCGTCCACCTGCGCGATGCAGCGCGCGTAGAACTGCGCCGCGCCGCCGATGGCGTTGAGGTAGACCGCGCCGGTTTCCTGCATCGCCGCGAGCGTCTTCGCC
>CAYHSN010000007.1:0-2295 GCA_964359235.1 uncultured Vicinamibacterales bacterium
AACTGCGGATGCCGCACCCGCATGCCGAGGCGCAGATCCGTGGATGACTGATCCTCGTCCTCGTGGGCGTAGGCGGGCTTGGCGGGTTCCTCGCGCACGCGCCCGCCCGGCTTCGACGGGCGCCGGGCTCCGCGGTACCCGTCGCGGCCGAGGCCCGGCTGATAGTACGAAGCCGCGCCGAAAGACGGCGTGAGGCGCTCGAGGAGCCGAGCGGGGATCTCGTCGAGGAACCGCGACGGCTCCATGGCCTGATATTCGCCGAACACCCGCCGGCGGGCGGCGCCGGTCAGCACGAGACGCGACTCGGCGCGCGTCATGCCCACGTAACACAGGCGCCGTTCTTCCTCGAGCTCGTCCTCGTCCTCGGTCGAGCGGACGTGCGGGAACAGTCCTTCCTCGAGCCCCGCCAACACGACCACCGGAAACTCCAGGCCCTTGGCGGCGTGCATGGTCATGAGCCAGACGCGCGCCTCGGGCGCGCCGTCCTCTTCGTCCGCCTCCGACAGCAGCGAGAGGCGATCGACGAAGCCGGCCAGCGACGCTTCCGGATCGCGGCCCTCGTACTCGCGCGCGGCCGAGACCAGCTCCTGCAGGTTCTCGATTCGTCCTTCCGCCTCCTCGCTGCGTTCGTCACTGAGCGCCTGCAGGTAGCCCGAGAGCTCGAGCGCCTTCGCGACAATCGCCGGCACCGGCTCGTGGCGCGCGTGCTCGGTCAGGGTTGTCAGCAGATCGCGGAATGCGCTGAGCGACGCGACGGCGCGCGGCGCGAGCAGGCTGTCCTCGACAGCGCGGACCAGTTTTGCCCAGAGCGATCGGCGCGACACCGCTTCGTCCAGGCCCGCGGTGAGCCGCGGCGCCTGGTCGCGGTCGAGCGTGGCCACGTCGATCGCCTGCAGCGAGTCGAGCAGACCCTTGCCGATGCCGCGCGCGGGGACGTTGACGACGCGCTTGAAGCTGAGGTCGTCGTGCGGGTTGAGGATCAGGCGCAGGTAGGCGAGCGCGTCTTTGATCTCTTTCCGCTCGTAGAAGCGGACGCCGCCGATCACCTTGTAGGGCACGCCCTCGCGCATGAGGGCGTCTTCGATGGCTCGTGACTGCGCGTTCGTGCGGTAGAGGACCGCGACGGCCGCGCCGTTGTCCTCGCCGCGCGACTCGCGGGCGACGCGCGTGATGAAATCCGCCTCTTCAATCTCATCGCCGCCGCGGAAGTAGAGGATGGGCGCGCCGCCCGCGCGGTCGGTCCAGAGGCGCTTTTCCTTGCGGTTGCGGTTCTGGCGGATGACCGCCGTGGCCGCGTCGAGGATGACCTGTGTGGAGCGGTAGTTCTGCTCGAGCCGCACCGTGAGCGCCTCGGGGAAGTCCTGCTCGAAGTCGAGGATGTTCCTGAGGTCGGCGCCGCGCCATTTGTAAATCGACTGGTCCGGGTCCCCGACCACGCAGAGGTTGCGGTGCTGGCTGGCGAGCTGGCGGATGAGCAGGTACTGCGGCCGGTTCGTGTCCTGATACTCGTCCACCATCACGTAGCGGAAGCGCGTGCCGTAGCGGTGCCGCACGCGCTCGGACTTCTCGAAGAGCTCGACGGTTCGCAGCAGCAGATCGTCGAAATCGAAGGCGCCGTTCTCGGCGAGCAGGCGCGCGTAGCGCTCGAAAATCCGGCCGACCTGCTCCTCGCGGAAACCGCCGCCGGCGAACGCCTCGGGGCCCTCCATCCGGTTCTTCGCCGTGCTGATGCGCGCGAGCGCCATGCGCGGCGGAATCAGGCGATCGTCGATTCCCAGCTCGCGGATGACCTGGCGGACGGCTGCGACCTGATCGCTCGAGTCGTAGATGACGAAGTCGCGCGAGAGCCCGATGGCCGGCGCCTCGCGCCGCAGCACCCGCGCGCAGACGGCGTGGAAGGTCGAGAGCCACACGCGGTCGCAGTGGGTTGCGAGGATCCGCGCGACGCGCTCGCGCATCTCGTCGGCGGCCTTGTTCGTGAACGTGACGGCGAGCACGTCTTCCGCCGCCGCGTGCCCGTCGCCGACCAGATACGCGATGCGGTACGTGATGACGCGCGTCTTGCCCGATCCCGCGCCGGCGAGGATGAGCAGTGGCCCGTCGCGATGCAGCACCGCCTCGCGCTGTTCGTCGTTCAGTTGGTGGAGGAAGTCCATTGCTGCGGGCTGAGACGCAGTATATCAGCCTCGATGACGGGGCTCGGGACTGGGGACTCGGGACTCGGACTTGTGCAAACGCACCAGAGAATGGTGCAGGGCGCTCAGCATCTGACCGGTACGGCTGACGAGGTTCCTG
>CAYHSN010000007.1:2395-8553 GCA_964359235.1 uncultured Vicinamibacterales bacterium
GAATGGTGCAGGGCGCTCAGCATCTGACCGGTACGGCTGACGAGGTTCCTGAGGTAACAGGCGATCGCGAGGTCCATGGATGCGTGCCATACATCGAGCTTCCGGTAGGCTGCTCGTTCGTCCCTCATCGCCGGCTCCGTTGCTTGGCTCCTGCGTGGCAGAACCTGCGTACCCAGGGCCCCCGTATTCGTGCAGGTTCTGCGTGACGTGCGCCCGAAGACGCGCCATTTCGTCCTCACATAGCAAGAGCAGAGCCAGTGTCGCAGCTAGCCCGAGTCCCGAATCCCCAGTCCCGAGTCCCGGCCGTGATACGATTCCTCTCCTGCCATGCCAGCCACGCTCTTCCAGAAAGTCTGGGACGCTCACACAGTGCGCCGGCTGCCGAACGGCCAGACGCAGCTCTACATCGGGCTGCACCTCGTGCACGAGGTCACGAGCCCGCAGGCCTTCGACATGATTCGTGCGCGCGGGTGGACGGTGCGCGCGGTGGACCGCACCTTCGCGACCGTCGATCACATCGTCCCGACCGCGGATCAGCGCCGGCCGTTCGCCGACGCGATGGCCGAGGCGATGATGTCGGCGCTCGAGCGCAACTGCCGCGAGTTCGGCATCCCGCTGTTCGATCTGGGCGGCGGCGATCAGGGCATCGTGCACGTGATCGGACCGGAGCTGGGGCTCACCGGGCCCGGCATGACGATCGCGTGCGGTGACAGCCATACGTCGACGCACGGCGCGTTCGGCGCGGTGGCCTTCGGCATCGGCACGTCGCAGGTGCGCGACGTGCTCGCGTCGCAGTCGCTGGCGCTCGATCCGTTGAAGGTGAGACGCATCCGCGTCGAGGGCGAGCTGGGGCGCGGCGTCTACGCGAAGGACGTCATCCTCCAGATCATCCGGCGCCTCGGCGTGAAGGGCGGCGTGAGCTATGCGTACGAGTACGCGGGGAGCGCCGTGGCGCGCATGTCGATGGACGAGCGCATGACGATCTGCAACATGTCCGTCGAGGGCGGCGCGCGCGCCGGCTACGTGAACCCCGACGACACGACGTTCGAGTACCTGAAAGACCGGCGGTTCGCGCCCAAAGGCGAGGCGTTCGCGCGGGCGCGCGCGTGGTGGGCCTCGATGGCGTCGGACGCCGGGGCGAGCTACGACGATGAGGTGGTGCTCGACGCGGCGAGCATCCGGCCGACGGTGACGTGGGGCATCAACCCGGGGCAGGCGGTCGCGATCGACGAACGCATCCCCTCGCCGGACGATGTGGCGGACGCCGAGCGCGCATCGGTCGAAGAAGCGCTCGACTTCATGGCGTTCAGGGGCGGCGCGCCCATCAAGGGCACGCCGATCGACGTCGCCTTCATCGGCTCGTGCACGAACGGGCGCTTGTCGGATCTGCGCGAGGCCGCGCGCCTCGTCCGGGGACGCAAGGCGCAGCCGCGCGTGAAGGCGCTCGTCGTGCCGGGATCGGAACGCGTGCGCCTGGCGGCGGAGCGGGAGGGGCTCGATCGAATTTTCCGCGACGCCGGTTTCGAGTGGCGCGGCGCCGGGTGTTCGATGTGTCTCGCGATGAACCCGGACCGGCTCGAGGGACGCCAGATCTGCGCCGCTTCGTCGAACCGGAACTTCAAGGGACGCCAGGGCAGCCCGACGGGCCGGACGCTGCTCATGAGCCCGGCGATGGTGGCGGCCGCCGCGATCGCCGGCGAAGTGGTGGACGTCCGCGAGATGCTCCCATGAGCGAGCGGCACATCAGGCGCATCGCCGGCCGCGCGATGCCGCTGCGCGGCGACAACATCGACACCGATCGGATCGTCCCGGCGCGTTTCCTCCGCGCGGTGACGTTCGAGGGGCTCGAGGCGCATCTCTTCGAGGACGATCGCCGAACCCCCGGCCACCCGTTCGCGAACGCCGCGTATCAGGGCGCGCGCATCTTGATTGTCAACGCGAACTTCGGCTGCGGGTCGTCGCGCGAGCACGCGCCGCAGGCCATCCAGCGGTGGGGCATCCGCGCGGTCGTGGGACAGTCGTTCTCGGAGATCTTCTTCGGGAACTCGGCGACGCTCGGCCTGCCGTGCGTGACCGCCGCACCGGAGACGGTTGACGCGCTGATGCGCGCGGTCGAGGCGAACCCGTCGGTCGCGCTGAGCCTCAGCCTGGAGGACCTGCTCGTGGAAGCGGGTGGCGTGCGCTGGCCGATCGCGATGCCCCACGCGGTTCGCGACGCGTTGGTGAGCGGCCAGTGGGACGCGACGGGCCTGCTGATCGATCGCTACGAGGACGTCGAGGCGGTGCGCGCCCGGCTGCCCTACATCAGCGGCTTCTGACGGTCTATCCCTTCCACTCTTTCACCGCGGCCAGAAACGCGGCGGCCGTGTGCGTCGATTCACCCGATCGCCGGTAGACGACCCGGACGGTGCGCGGACGGCGCAGCGGCTCGGGCACGCGCACGGCCGCGAGCTGGCCGGTCGCGATTTCAGTCAGCGCGCAGCGCCGGGGCAGGAGCGCCACGCCGAGCTTCATCTCCACCGCGCGCTTGATGCCGTCGAGGCTCGGCAGCGCCATCTGGATGTTCAGGAACGCGTGGCGCTGCTCGAAGAGCCGCAGCACGCGATCGCGCGCCGGAGAGGGATCGTTGTGCGCGATGATGGTCTGCCGTCCGACTTCCTCCACGGTCACGGCGCGTCTTTTCGCGAGCGGATGGGCGGGATGCGTGAGCAGCACCAGCTCGTCCTGCCCGAGCGTGATCGCCGCGAGCCCGCGCTCGGCGGGCGCGAAGGTCAGGACGCCGAAGTCGAGGCTGCCTTCGAGCACCTCCGCGCCAATCTGCCGCGCCGCCACGCGGCGCACGTCCACCAGCACCTGCGGATGCGTCTCGCGGAAGCGCTCGACGATCGGGAGGAGCGAGTGGACGCCGGCTTCGTTCGCGCCGATCGTCACGCGTCCGCGCCGCAGGTCCTGCAGCTCGCGCACGGCCCCCTCGGTTTCCTCCGCCAGGCGCAGCAACCGCTCCGCGTGGGCCTGGAGCACGCGCCCCGCCTCGGTGAGGCGTCCATCCTTGCAGGATCGGTCGAAGAGCCGCTCGCCCAACGCGTCCTCGAGCCGCCGGATGGCCTGGCTGACGGCGGGCTGGGTGCGGTTGAGCTTGCGGGCCGCCCCGGTGAAGCTGCGTTCGGCCGCCACGGTGAGGAACACGCGCAGTTCGGCAAGGTCCATTCGTGGATCATAATGCAAGTTTATGGAAAATGAAGAAATATAGATTTGACCCCATGGCGCCGGTCGGCTACAACTGGCGAATCCCCGGACCCGGGGAGGAGGGCACCATGGACCGGCTGACGGTGTTCGACACGACGCTGCGCGACGGGGAACAGGCGCCGGGCTTCTCGCTCACGATCGACGAGAAGCTCCGCATGGCGAGGCAACTCGACGAGCTGGGCGTGGACATCATCGAAGCCGGCTTCCCGATCGCGTCGGATGCCGACGCCGAGGCCGTGCGCGCGGTCGCGAAGGCCGTGCGGCGGCCCGTCATCGCGGGCCTGGCGCGCTGCGCGCGCATCGACATCGAGCGCGCGGGCGACGCGCTCAAGCCCGCGGCGCGGTCGCGCATCCACACCTTCATCGCGACCTCCGACCTGCACCTCGAGCGCAAGCTCCGCATGACGCGCGAGGCCTGCCTCGACGCGGCCATCGACGCGGTCAAGCTCGCCCGGCGCTACACGGACGACGTGCAGTTCTCGGCCGAGGACGCGACCAGAAGCGACATGGAGTTCCTCTGCCGCGTCGTCGACGCCGTCATCAAAGCCGGCGCGACCACGATCAACCTGCCCGACACCGTCGGCTATTCGACGCCGGACGAGATCGGCGCGTTCTTCACCGAGATCCGGATGCGCGTCGGCCGCGCGGACCGCGTGATCTTCAGCACGCACTGCCACGACGACCTGGGCCTCGCGGTCGCCAACTCGCTGACCGCCCTCCAGGCCGGCGCGCGCCAGGTGGAATGCACGATCAACGGCATCGGCGAGCGCGCCGGAAACGCGTCGCTCGAAGAGGTCATCATGACGACCCGGGTGCGGCGCGACCGCTTGCCGTACGAGACGGGCATCCGCACCGAGGCGCTCTACGCGACGAGCCAGTTGCTCGTCTCGCTCACCGGCGAACCGGTCCAGGCCAACAAGGCCATCGTCGGCCGAAACGCCTTCGCGCACGAGGCCGGGATCCACCAGGACGGCATCCTGAAGGACCGGCGCACCTACGAAATCATGCGGCCCGAGGAAGTCGGCGTGCCCCAGACGACGCTCGTGCTCGGGAAACACTCGGGGCGCCACGCCGTGGCTCGCCGGTGTGAAGAGCTCGGCTCCACGTTGTCGCGCTTCGAGGTCGATCGCGTGTACCGCAAGATGATCGCCCTGGCCGATCGGCAGAAACACATCTCCGACGCGGAGCTGGCGGCGATCGTCGAGGAGGTGCGGGCGGAAGAAGCGGCGCCCGGCCGCGCGCCGCAGGCGGTTGCCACGGCGGCCTTCCTCGCCGCGGAGCCGGCTCACACCCCGGGCGAACGGGGGTACGGACACGGCGTCTAGCAGGCCGTGGTGGATGTCTGCACGGCCTGCGAGGCCGCCGAGAACGAACGACAGCGCACACAGAGAACGCAGAGGTTCCTAAGGTGTTCTTTGTGGCCTCGGCGTGCTCTGTGGTTCATGCTCTGTGCCCTCGCAGCCCTGGCGGCTTCCGCCAGGGGCTGCGAGCGCTCGGCCGAGCCGGTCCGGCTGCCCTCGACGCGGCTCGGGCCGGGGAAGCCGGACCCTCGACGCGGCTCGGGCCGGGGAAGCCGGACCCTCGACGCGGCTCGGGCCGGGGAAGCCGGACAGGGCCGGCTAAAGCCGGCCCCCACATTCTGCCTGTGGGGGCCGCCTTCAGGCGGCCCTGGGCGGCATGATGAAATGTAGAAACTCCAGGGTCCGGCGGAAGCCGGGCACTACCGCTCCGGGGGACCACGGGGCCGGGTAGAATCAACTGATGCGCGCGCGGATCGTGCTCCTGCCCGGTGACGGCGTCGGGCCGGAGGTCACCCATGCCGCCGCGACGGTCCTGCGGGCCATCGCGGCGCGGTTCGGCCAGGAATTCACCTACCAGCCATTCAGGTTTGGCGGCGCCGCCTTGCGTGACGGCCTGGCGCCACTGCCGCCGGAGACGCTCGACGCGTGCCGCGCGGCGGACGCCATCCTGCTCGGCGCCGTCGGAGATCCCGCGTTCGATCGCGAACCACCCGGGCACAGGCCCGAAGCGGCGCTGCTCGAGCTGCGGCGGGCGCTCGGCGCGTACGCGAACCTGCGCCCGGCGCGCGCGTGGCCCGGGCTCGAGGACGCGGGACCGCTCAAGGCCTCCGCGCTCGCCGGCACCGACATGTTGATCGTCCGCGAGCTGACGGGCGGGTTGTACTACGGCGAGCCGCGCGGCGTGACGCCCGACGGCGAGACCGCGTTCAACACGATGCGCTACTCGCGCGGCGAGGTCGAGCGCATCGCCGAGGTGGCGTTCAGGGCAGCGGCGGGCCGGAAGAAACGCGTGACGTCTGTGGACAAAGCCAACGTGCTCGAGACGTCACGGCTCTGGCGGACGGTCGTGAACGAGGTCGCCTTGCGCCATCCGGCCGTTCGGGTCGACCACATGTACGTCGACGCGTGCGCGATGAAGATCGCGCTCGCGCCTTCGAGCTTCGACGTGCTCCTCACCGAGAATCTCTTCGGCGACATCCTGTCGGACGAAGCGGGAGCGGTGTGCGGGTCGCTCGGTCTGCTGCCGTCGGCCAGCCTCGGATCGGGGCCAGGGCTCTACGAGCCCGTGCACGGCTCGGCGCCTGACATCGCGGGGAAGGACCTCGCGAACCCGATCGGCGCGATCGGATCCGCGGCGATGCTGCTCAGACACAGCTTGAAGCTCGAGGCCGAGGCGGACGCGGTGGAGCGGGCAATCGAGCGGGCGTTGCGCGACGGCTGCCGCACGGCGGATCTCACGGGCCCGAAGGGCGCGCCGCTCGGGTGCTCGGCGATGACGCAGGCGATCGTCGATCGGATTCGGGCCGGCTGAAGCCGGCCCCCACGAAGTCCGGCCACCGGCTGAAGCCGGCCCCCACGAAGTCCGGCCACCGGCTGAAGCCGGCCCCCACG
>CAYHSN010000007.1:8653-18539 GCA_964359235.1 uncultured Vicinamibacterales bacterium
CGAAGTCCGGCCACCGGCTGAAGCCGGCCCCCACGAAGTCCGGCCACCGGCTGAAACCGGCCCCCACGAAGTCCGGCCACCGGCTGAAACCGGCCCCCACGAAGTCCGGCCACCGGCTGAAGCCGGCCCCCACCGCCGTCCGGCCGCCGCACGGCCGATCGCCGACCGACTGATGTAGTGTCCGCGTTCAGGCGCACGCGGCCGCGCCGCCTCCACAGAAGATCCCACTCAACCCGGACGGCAGCCGGACTGAGACCCCGACCCCGCGTCTGCCGCGACGCGCGATCCGCCGTTATCGAGACGACGGCCCTGCAGACGCCGCCGGCGCGGTGAAGACGAAGTAGTCGTACGCGTAGCGCGCGATTTCGGCGATCACGCGCTCGACGTCCTCGGAGTCCGCCCGCGTCCGTTTGCTCAGCACGCTGATCGCCACGTGTCCGGCGTCGTACGGCAGGTACACGATCCCGACATCGTCGATCGTCCCGCCGACGGAGCCCGTCTTATGCGCGACGACCGCGTCGCGCGGCAGGAGACCCTTGAGGCGCGCCGCGCCCGTGCGGCAGCGCTTCATCAGCTCGAGGATCGCCTTTGACGCGTCCGCATCGACCACCTGGCCGCGCCAGAGCAGTTCGAGCAAGCGCGTCATGTCGCGCGGCGTTGCCTGGTCGCGCGGATCGTTGGCATACCGGGTGTCGCGCGCGAGCCTGGCGGCCTCGTCTTCCGGCGGCCGGCGGACGAGCGGTCGCAACTCCTGGAGCAGCAGGTTCTTGAGCCGCTCGGTGTCCTGGCCGCCGTAGTCCAGAAGCAGTTCCTGGGTGGTGCGGTCGACGCGGATGCCGTTGAGGCCAAGGGCACGCATGTGGGCGGTGACGTTTGCAGCCCCGACGCGCGTGAGCAGGATGTCGGTGGCCGAGTTGTCGCTCACCATCATCATCAGGTTCGCCAGGTTTCGCACGGTCATGGTGACGCCCGGCAAGTCGAAGTTCACCGAGATATCGCCACTGCCCAGGTGCTGGTCCGACGGTTTGAGCTCGTAGCGCTCCTCGAACCTCACTCTGCCGGAGCGCACCTGGGCGTACACCTCGGCCAAGATCGGGAGCTTGTACGCGCTCGCCAACGGGAACGGCTCTTCCGCCCGCACTCCCACCTCGGCGCCCGTCTCGAGGTGCTTGATGGCAACGCCCACGTCGCCCTGCGCCGGCGTGATGGCCTGCTCGATCTGCTTGCGCAGCCGCTCGAGCCCTTGCGGCGCCTGGGCACCCGCGGTCGCGACGCCGGCGGTGAGGGCGATCGCCATGAAGGCGATCCGCAGACTCATCCTCTGACGCATGGTGCCTCCGCGAACACTGAGGTTCCCTCCGCCGCCTCGGCGTGCTCTGTGGTTCATGCTCTGTGCCCTCGCAGCCCCGGCGAGTTGCGCCACGGGGCTGCTAGAAGTCGAACCGTACGCCGAACTGCACCTGCCGCGGATCGGCGGCCGACTGTGGCAGCCCGAAGAACCGCGACTGGATGCTGCTCGTGTACGAGCCGTAGTTGACGCGATTCGTCACGTTGAAGCCTTCCGCGATCAGTTCGAGCCGCCGCTCGCCCAGGGCAATGACCTTCGACAGTCGGAGATCGAGCTGGCGGAAGTTCGGGCCGCGGAACGCGTTGCGCGACAGCGTGCCGGGCCGGTTGACCGGGATCGAGAAACGCCCATACTCAGTCACCCCGTTGGTCGGGTACAGCCCGTTCGGGTCGGCGTCGGGTCGATCGCCGGACCGGCTGTCGTTGTTGGTGTCGCGACCTGAGGCCACGTTGAATGGGTACGGCGAGCGCAGTTGCAGGATGCCAGCGAGCTGGACGTCGAACGGCAGCACGAGGTGGCCGGTGATCGTCACGTTGTGCCGGGCGTCCACGTCGGCCGGACCCCAGTCCGCCTTGAGGTTGTACTGGTCCGTCGGGAGCACCGTGGAGTTGCGGGCCTCGGAGTCGGACTCTGTGCTCGAGAGCGTGTACGACGCCTGGAGGCGCCAGCGCTCCCCAAACCGCCGTTCGGCGGCCAGCAGCAGCGCATGGTGCTCGCGGTCGCCAGTCGATTCGTGGATGAGCTGTCTGCCCAGCGCCGGGTTCGGCCGCCGGTTGGTCCCGTTCGGTGGCGCGTTGAGGTCGCGCCGCCGTAGCTGGTCGTACCCGCGCACGAACACGTAGTCGGCGCTCACCGCGAAGCCCCGACTGAGCTCTTGCTTCATGCCCGCGGTGACGTGCGCCGCGTACGGCGTGTTCAGGTTCGGGTCGAACAGCTCCGTATTGACCGGCCCGGGCGGCCGCGGCGCGCCGCCGAACGGATCCGGATACCCGGGGTTGCTGACGACGATGAACTCCGTGGCATTGATCACGTTGAGCACGATGATCAGCCACTGGTTCAGCGTGATCTGGTCCTGGAAGAGACCCGCACCGCCACGGAACACGGTCTTGCCCTTGTTCCAGGGGTCGAACGCGAAGGCCAGGCGTGGGGAAATGTTCTTCTTGTCCTTCAGGATGCCGGCATACGACTCGTAGTCGTACCGCACGCCGACGTTGAACGTCAGGTTCGGACGCGGCCGCCAACTGTCCTGCACGAACGCGGCGTAGATGTTGTTGGGGATGACGAAGTCGCTCGACCCCACCCGACGCGTATAGGTGGTCGGGTACGTCGTCGGGTCGCTGGCGTTGTAGACGTCCTTCGGGAAAATGAACTGCCCGTCGCAGAAGTTGCAGAAGAAGCCCTCAAGGACCGCCCGACTGAAATCGAACCCCGCCTTGAAGTCGTGCTCACCGCCGAGCCCGACGTGGTGCCACGAGAAGTTGTCGACGATCTGCAAGCGCCACTCGGTCGTCTGCTGGGGATCAGAATAGGCCTTGCCCTGGTTGGAACTGGCGAACGAGAGCTCGGGGCCGCTGGAGGTATTCGGACGCGAGCCGCCTGGCCGGCGGGAGTAGGCGACCCGCAGCTCGTTCAACCGCGTCGCCCCGAGCACGCTCGTCAGCGACGCGTAGACGTCGTGGTTGCGATACCAGCTCGTCGAGCCGTACTCGACCGTGCTCCTGCCGCCGACGCCGCTGTTCGTCGCGTCGTACCGATCCTCGTTGAAGCGGGCGGTCAGCGCGTGCGACGACGTCAGTTGGTAGTCGACCTTCCCGAAGATCTGGTGCTGATTCGTGGGGCGCGGGTACTCGCCGCGCTGCACGGGCGTGGTCACGACCGCAGTTTGGTCCTCGTGCGTGCGCTCGTACGAGCCGAAGAAGAACGCGCGGTCCCGCCGGATCGGTCCGCCCGTGAAGCCGCCGTACTGCTGGCGGTCGAACGGCGCCTTGGCGGTTGCGAACGCGTTGCGCGCGTCGAGCGCGTCATCGCGATGGTAGAGGAAGAGCCGGTGCTCCAAGTCGTTGGTGCCCGAGCGCGTGACGACGTTGACCACACCGCCCGAGGCCTGGCCGAACTCGGCCGCGTACTGCTGCGTCATCACCCGGAACTCGCGGATGTTCTCAGCCGAGCGGGGACTCGCCCGTCACGGTGACCGCCTCCTCGATCCCGGCCACCGCCAGCTCGAAGTCCATCGTGGCCTCCTGCCCGACGAAGAGCTGGAGGCCGGTCCGAGCGTGGCGCGCGAAGCCGGACAGCTCGGCGTGGATGTCGTAGGTCCCGGGCCGCAGCGCCGCGAGGCGGTAGCGGCCGGACGCGTCGGTCACGGCCGTCGTCTCGGCGGCTGTGTGGACGTTCCTGGCGGTGACGGTCGCGCCCGGCAGCACCGCCTTCTGCGCGTCAGTCACGGTTCCCATAACCGTCGCCGTCGTCGTCTGCGCGGCGGCCGGGACCGCGACGGTCACGAAGCACAGCGCAAGAGCGATGGATTTGATCTGCATGAGGGCTCCTTTGCGGCATGAATCGGGGCGAACATGCGGGGCCTGCAGGTTGGGCGCCGATTATAGCACGCGGCGGGGACCCGCACGACGATCTCGCGAGGTTCCGGCGCCGGCTATTCCACCGTGACGCTCTTCGCCAGATTGCGCGGCTGGTCGACGTCGCAGCCTCGGCGCACGGCGATGTGATACGCGAGGAGCTGCAGCGGCACGGTCATCACGACCGGCGTGACGAACGGGTGCGCGGCGGGAATGGGAATGATCACGTCGCGCGACGGGTCGAGGATGTCGCGCAGAGCGCCATCGGTGGCGAGTGCGATGACGGTGCCGCCGCGCGCCTTCACCTCCTGCACGTTCCCCATCATTTTCTCGAACACGTGATCGCGCGGCGCGAGCGCGACGACGGGCATCCGCTCGTCGATGAGCGCGATCGGCCCGTGCTTCATCTCGCCAGCCGGATAGCCCTCGGCGTGAATGTACGAGATCTCTTTCAGCTTCAGCGCCCCCTCGAGCGCGATCGGGTAGTTGATCCCGCGGCCGAGGTACAGGAAATCGCTGCGCTGGTAGAAGCGCGCGGCCACCTCTTCGATGAACGGATCGCACTTCAGCGTCTGCTCGAGTTTCACGGGAAGCTGATCGAGCGCCTCGAGGTGCGGCCTCGCTTCGTCGGGGCTCAGAACGCCGCGGACTTGCCCGAGGTACAGCGCGAGCAGATGGAGCGCGACAAGCTGCGAGGTGAACGCCTTGGTCGACGCGACGCCAATCTCGGGACCCGCGTGCGTGTACACCGTGCCGTCCGTCTCGCGCGTCGCCATGCTGCCCACGACGTTGCAGATCGTGATGGTGCGCGCGCCCCGGCGCCGGGCCTCGCGCAGGGCCGCGAGCGTGTCGGCCGTTTCACCGGACTGGGTGACCGCGATGGCCAGCGTGCCGCGCGTCACGATCGGCTCGCGATACCGGAACTCGGATCCGTAATCGACCTCGACCGGCAGGCCCGTCAGCTTCTCGATCAGGAACTTGCCCACGAGACCCGCGTGCCAGGACGTGCCGCACGCGAGAATCACGACGCGATCGAGCGCGCGCAGGTCCGCGGCCGGGATCTGCACCTCTTCGAGGAACACGCGGCCCGTGTCGAGCGACGCCCGACCTACGACCGTCTCACGCACGGCCCACGGCTGCTCGAAGATTTCCTTCAGCATGAAGTGCTTGTAGCCGGCCTTCTCGGCCTGCACCGGATCCCACGTCACTCGCTGCGGACTCTTCGCGACCCTGCGGCCCGCGTCATCGGTCACCTCGACGCCTGAGGCGGTCACGACCGCCATGTCCTGGTCGGCGAGCACGAGGACGTCTCGCGTGTGGCTCAGGAGCGCGGACACGTCGGAGGCGATGAAGAACTCGTTCTTGCCGAGGCCGGCCACGAGCGGCGGGCCGTTCCGCACCGCGACGATCTTGCCGGGATCGTCGGCCGAAATCAGAACCAGCGCGAAGAGCCCGCGCAACGACTGGAGCGCGCGCCGCAGGGCGTTCTCGAGTCCGTCGCCGCGCATCTCCTGCTCGACCAGGTGCGCGACGACCTCGGTGTCGGTCTCGCTCGCGAAGCGGTGCCCGTGTTGCTGAAGCTGGCGCTTCAGATCCAGGTAGTTCTCGATGATGCCGTTGTGAATGACGACCAGGCGGCCGGTGCAGTCGCGGTGAGGATGCGCGTTCTCCTCGCTCGGGCGGCCGTGCGTGGCCCAGCGCGTGTGGCCGATGCCGTAGTCGCCCTCGAGCGGCGCGCGCGCGAGCGCCGCTTCGAGCCGATCCAGCTTTCCCTCGCTGCGGCGCAACTGGACCGCGCCGTCACGCACGACCGCCAGGCCGGCCGAGTCGTAACCGCGATACGCGAGCCGCCGCAAACCGTCGACCAGAAGCGGGACGACGGGCTGAGGGCCGACGTAACCGATGATGCCGCACATGAGAGGACACGCGACAGGCCGCTCAGGCCTTTTTCTTTCTCTTTTCGACCCAACCCTCTTTGTTCACCTGCTGTCCGCGCGCGATGCCGAGCGCGCCGGGCGGCACGTCGCGCGTGATGGACGACCCAGCCGCCACATACGCGCCCTTGCCGACACAAACCGGCGCGATGAGCTGCGAATCGCTGCCGATGAACACGTCGTCTTCGATCACGGTCTGGTGCTTCTTCTCGCCGTCGTAGTTGCACGTGATCGTGCCGGCGCCCACGTTGACGCGCTCGCCGACGACGGCATCGCCAAGGTAGGTCAAGTGGTTCGCCTTGGACCCGGCGCCGAGCACGGTCTTCTTCAGCTCGACGAAGGTACCGACGTGCGCGCCCTCCCGCACGTCGGACTCGGGCCTGAGGTGCGCGAACGGCCCGACGCGCGCGCCGCTCGCGACCCGCGACGAGACGATCACGCAGAAATTGTTGATGACCGCGCGATCCCCAATCGCCGAATCGACGATGCGCACGCTGGCGTGAATCTCGCAGGCAGCGCCGACCGTCGTGCGGCCTTCGAGGATGACGTTGGGGTGGATCACCGTGTCGCGTCCGACGCTCACCTCAGCGTCGATGTGGGTCGTCGCCGGATCGACGATGATGACGCCGGCGCCCATCAGCTCTTGGTTCTTGGCTTGCTTCACGGCTGCGCTCACCTCTCAGCGGGACAGGCGGCCGCGGGCGCGACGACGTCCGCCGCTGGCCGAGACCGGCGCGTCGACGATCTGCCGAAACCCTTCGTTGTCGCGGAGAGCGTCGAAATCCTGATCGCGGCGGGCGAGCGCCCGGTTCTCGGCGTCGATGTCGACCGCCCGGCGCAGATGTGCGGTCGCGTTCGCGCCGTCGCCGCGCCGCGCGAGCACGACGGCGAACATGTAGTGCGCGGTGCCGTTAGACGGATCGTCCGCCACCGCCCGGCTCAGGTGACCGAACGCTTCCTCGTCCCGCCCGGCGTTCAGTGCCAGCGTGGCCGCGTAGACCCGCTCCTCGGGCGTCTGGGGCGTCGGCTCTTGCCGCTGCAGCTCGCGCTCGGAGACGCGCAGATAAAGGCGCGCGCGTTCGTGGAGCTCGCGCTCGTCCGGGTAGCGATCGAGGACTTCCCGGAAGCGGGCGGCGGCCGTCGCGCAGTCACGGCGCTGGAGCGCTTCGACGCCGCGCTCGTAGACCGCAACCGCCTCAACATAGGTGCTCTTCCGCGCAGGGACCTGGACCTTCGGCGTGGCCGGCGGCGGCAAACCCTTGATCTTCCTCGGCTGGGTGGCCGGCGTCGACTTAGCACGCCGCCGACGTGATGGTATGGGCCGGGAGCGAGCCCGGCGCCGCTTCGCCACTTGAAGCCTCCTGACCCGGCCGCTAAACCTATCAAATCGCGGAGGACGTGGTCAAGGTACGGGCAGGAGACCAGGACCACGATTGGTCTTTTACCCTATTTAGCCTTGGCTCGCTCGATGGCCCCGTAGGCCTCTCTGGAGGACAGACCGAGCTTTCTGGCAACTGAGGCTATCGCGGCACGGCGGGACACCCCCTTTGATTCGGTTATACGACCGAATTCAGCCGTGACCAGTGCATCATCAGGAGGCTGGGATGAGGTTTTCAACGTGGCCATGAATGGTCCAACGACAATGGTGAATTCACCACGGAGGTCAGAGAGGGCAGCGAGGGCCTCCGAGGTTGGTCGTTTGACCTTCTCCTCGTGCAACTTGGTAAGCTCGCGGCACACGAAAATTGGTCTTTCGCCCAACACGCAAGCCAGATCGGTCATGGTGGCCTTGATGCGGTGCGGAGCCTCGAAGAATACCGCTGTTCTGGACTCCGTAGCGACGTCCTTGAACCACTGTTTTCTGTCTTTTCCCCTAACTGGAGGAAAACCGAGGAACGTGAAGGAATCGCCCGGGAATCCTGAGGAGGAGAGGGCTGCGAGCACAGCGCTGGGGCCTGGAATGGGTTCGACCCGGAGGCCTCGGTCTAGGGCCGCCGCCACGAGGCGGGCGCCAGGATCTGACAGCCCCGGGGTGCCGGCGTCGCTCACGAGCGCGATCCGGTCGCCGCGCTCGATCCGCTCGAGGATCAGGGGGAGCTTCTGCCGCTCGTTGTGCTCGTGCAGGCTCGTCGTGGGCGTCGAGATCGAGTAGTGTTGGAGGAGCCGGGCTGTCCGGCGCGTATCTTCTGCGGCAATGAGACTGGCTTCCCTCAGCACGCGTAGCGCGCGCAGGGTGATGTCTTCCAGATTGCCGATGGGTGTGGCGACGATCAGGAGGCAGCCGGACACGCCACATTGTACCATTCCATAGCAGCGCACCTCGCCGGCTGGATCGCGCGAGGAGGATCGCGCATCCGGCCGCACGACGCATGTTTTCAGCGGAGCCCCTGCCTCGGTTCGTCGATGAGTATCTTGCCTGGCTGCACGAGACTCATCCCACCAGCGCGACGTTCGACGGCGTCCACGCGCACGACGATCTCCTCGAAGATCTGAGCCGTGCGGCGCTCGACGCGCGCGTGCGTGAGCTCGGCCACTTCGCTCGCCGGCTGGCGGCGATCGATCCCGGGGCGCTCTCGCCCGCCGAGCGCATCGAGCGGCCGCTTGCCGAGGCGAACATCCGCTCGCGCCTGTTCGAGATCGAACACGTGCGGCCGTGGGAGCGCGATCCCCACTACTACGCCGAACTGCTGTCGACGAGCCTGGCGAGCCAGGCCCTGTTCTCGTACGCGCCGCTCGCCGAGCGCGCGCGGCGCGTCCACTCGAAGCTGCGGCAGGCCCGCCGCCTGCTGCAGGCCGCGCGCGACAACATCAAGGAGCCGGCCGGGATCTTCGTGAAGATCGGCCTCGAGACGCTGCGCGGCGCGCTCCGGTTCGTCGAGGAGGATCTGCCGCGCGCCTTCGCCGATCTGGACGATCTGCACCTGCTCGGCGATCTGGCCGACGCGAGCGCCGACGCCGCCGAAGCCCTGCGCGGGTACATCGACTATCTGGAGCGCGAGCTCGGCCCGCGCAGCCGGGCGTCGTTCAGGCTCGGCCGCGAGCGCTTCGAGGAGAAGCTACGCCTCGAAGAGGGCGTGAGGCTCAACGCCGGCCGGTTGCTCGAGATCGCGATGCGCGAGCTGCGCGAAACGCAGGAGGCGTTTCGCCGCGAAGCCGGGCGCCTGAACAGCGGCGATCCGACCGGCGTGTGGCAGCGGCTGAAGGCGGAGCATCCCGAGCCGGGCGACATCGTGACCGTCGCGCAGCGTCAGGTCGACGAGCTGCGCGAGTTCATCGAGCGCCAGGGCCTCGTCACGCTGCCCGACGCGGGCGCGGTGATCGTCGCCGAGACGCCCCGCTTCTATCGCTGGACGTTTGCGAGCATGTGGACGCCGGGCCCGTTCGAGCCGCGGCCGCTGCAGGCCTACTACTACGTGACCGACGTCGACTCGGCGTGGCCGCCGGCAAAGCAGGAAGAGCACCTTCGCGACTTCAACTACGGCGCGCTCTGGGCGATCTCGATGCACGAGGTCTATCCCGGGCACTTCCTGCACTACCAGCACCTGCGCCGCATCGAGTCGAAGCTGCGCAAGTCGATCCTGTTCGCGTCGGCGTCGTTTGTCGAAGGCTGGGCGCACTACGCCGAGCAGCTCGTGGTCGACGCGGGCTTCCGGCGCGGCGATCAGTCGGTGCGGCTCGGACAGATCGCCGAGTCGCTCATCCGGTTGTGCCGGGTCGTGGTGGGCATCCGGCTGCACGCCGAGGACCTGTCGGTGGAGCAGGGCGTGCGGTTCTTCCGCGAGGAGGCGTTCCTCGAAGAAGCGGCCGCGCGGCGCGAGGCCGAGCGGGGCGCGTTCGACCCGACCTACGTGGTGTACTCGCTCGGCAAGCTGATGCTGTTGAAGCTGCGCGAAGACGTCCGCGCCCACCAGGGCGCGCGCTTCTCGCTGCGTGGGTTCCACGACACGTTGCTCGGGAACGGCCACATGCCGTTCACCCTCCACCGCCGCCAGATGCTGGGCGACGAGGCGCCAGGCCCGGATTTGGAGTAG